>CAZHDH010000006.1:0-55357 GCA_964531245.1 uncultured Bacteroides sp.
GAATCGATAAATATAGGTCTATGCCTCAGCTAGGGACTTTTTCAGTGCCCTCCACCGCTGCATTCGTTTTTTTTGCTTTTTCCTTGCAAGGTTGAAAAATTGTTTCTACCTTTGCAGTGTGTTAGTGATGTAGCACACTCAAATTCTATAACACCAATTCTTATGAAAGAAATCCTCGCAGCGCTGCTGCCCCTTCTTCTCATTCTTATCTTGCTCTGATTATTTTTTGTTATGTTGACATTAGATAATGTGTCGTATAAGTATCGCGCCGGAGTGCAGGCTATCACCGAAGCCAATGCAGTGATTGGCCCCGGCAGTTATCTGCTCATAGGTAGCAACGGTTCTGGTAAGACCACGCTGCTGCGCCTGATGTCGTCGCTGCTGCTTGCTACATCCGGCTCGGTGGATATCGACGGGCTTAACATCGCCGCTCGTCCTCCGCATATAATGTCGCAGATTTTCTTCCTGCCCGACGATCTCCGTGCGCCTATGTCCACCATCGCCGAGATGGAGAAACGTCACGCCTGCTTTTATCCCGGTTTCAATCCCGAGTTGCTCCGCGCCAATCTTGCCGATTTTGGCCTTACGGGGCGTGAAAAGCTGGATTCGTTAAGCTTGGGTATGCGACGCAAGGCGTTGATTTCTTACGCTTTGAGCCTGGGCGTGAAATATCTGATGCTTGACGAACCTGCCAACGGTATGGATATTGATGCCAAGAAAATATTCGCCAGAATGATCAACCGCTGCATCGACGATGATACCGTGCTAATAATCTCAACCCATAACACCCAGCAGCTCAGCGGTATGTTCACCCACCTGCTTTATCTTGACAAGGGGCGGTTGGCTATAGCTATGCCGGTGGCCGACCTGCTGGAACGGATAGCCTTTGTAACATCGCCGTCGCCGGTGTTCGGAGCCGCCTATCAGGAGCCGTCGGCCGGGATGTTTCACGCTGTGATTGCAAACGAGGACGGACTCGAAACCTCTATCGATTATCCGCTGCTTTTCTCGGCTCTTACCTCGGCCAACGGTGCGTCTTTGGCTGAATTTATTAATAAAAGTGTACCAAAAAAAGATGAAAGCCTTTGATTTCCAACGCTTCGTGAACCTGTGGAGTTTCTATCATCCGCGTATGCTGGTTATGTGGCTCATTACCTGCGGATTGCTTGTGATAGCCTATATAGGATTGGTCTGCAATTACATCTGGAATAACACAATTGGTTTTACGTTGTTTTCATCCATTATAAGCTATGCCTGCTTTGCTGCCCCATTCGTTTTTGCCTTGGGACAGAATCGCTCGTTACAAATACAGCTGCCTGTCACCACACTCGAACGCATAGTGGTCATGGGCCTCTTCTGTTTTATTGTCGTGCCTTTGGGCCTTACTCTTTTCTGGGAAATTCTGGAAAGCATCGGCCATATTTTCAATGTGCCGTTAAACCTGCTCCAATGGGTAAACAAAGAGTATATAGGCAATGAAACAGAATTGCAGGATCTGGTTACCCGGCTTTCCAATCACGCTTTATCATATACTTTAGTAGGTTTGATAGGAAATTTTACACCGATGTTATTCGGACTCAGTGCAGCGTGCATAGCCCGTAAAAGCCCGATGATGAGCACTATATTCGGGCTGTTGGGAGGCCTTTTGGTGCTTGCTGTTGTCAGTGGGGTAAGCGGTGCGGTGTATGCCTTTACTGAAATTACTACTTCTGACCTCGTTGCCATAGGAGAAGCAACAGCGGATGGCGAACTCAAAATGCCCTTCCTGCTCGATATGATCAAGACTTTGCTGCGGGTAATAGCCATTTTTGGGGTCTGCGTGGCCCTGGTTGGCCTGCCCCTGCTTTACCGTATCATTAAAAAGCAGCAGATTGTGTGAGTATGGAGTTTCACGCTGAAAAACCTATCTATCGTCAGATTACCGATTATGTGTGCGCCCGGGTAATCGATGGCGAATGGCCCGATGGGTCGCGACTGCCATCGTTGCGCGATCTCGCCGCCCAGATGTCGGTCAATACCCACACGGTGCTACGTGCCTACGAAACCCTGCAGGACGAAGGGATTGCTGAGGTGCGTCGTGGTATGGGCTACTTCCTAAGTGCCGACGCACGCAATCGTGTGCTCTGCCGGCAGCGCCTCGAATTTATCAGGGTCAAGGCACCCGCTTTCTTCGATGAAATGACGCGCCTCGGGCTCACCCTCGCCGATCTCAATTTCCGTGAAGTCTGACGCAGCCGAATACGGCGGATTGAGAGTTCCCTGTGCGGTTTCTTCCGCAAACTGTTGAAGTGAAGCTGATTCGCTGGTATTGTCCACCGGCTTGGCTACAGGATGTGCGGGGGTTATTCCCTCCTGTGCCATAAGATCGAGAATTATTCCAAGATAGGGCATAAGTTTTTCGGGTATTTCCGTGCCGTTATATAGGTAAGCGATAAGGGCGGCATAGAGGCGACCGCGAAGCCTATCTGAAAAACGTTCGATGTGGCGTACCCACAGTTCTTTAATTGTAAGATCCATAATTCTTTGCAGATTTTAAATTACACTGCAAAGTTACGACATCGGCCACCCCTGTGCGCAACACAATGGCCACAACACGTCGAAATGTGCGATTTTGGGGTGGCGATGCAACTCGCAAAACGCTTTTATTTTAGCCTCATTGTGCCTTCGTCCTGATAATAGCCAGGGCTAATATGCTAACTACGAGTGAATAGCCTGCAAAGATGAGCCAAGGGGCGGTCCAATCGCCCATAAACAGCGGCATCGTGGAACCGGAGGCAAGTGTTACCGGCTGCCAATGACAGTAGTGATTTACCACTGCGCCGGCGGCGATCATCCCGGTTGAGGCTCCTATGCCGTTGCTCACCATCATCAGCAATCCTTGTCCGAAACCGCGGTTAGTGGCATCGCTCATCTGGTCCATATAAATATTGCCTGCTATGTTGAAGAAATTAAAGGCAATTCCATACACTATCATCGACCCCACCAGCATCCACAGACCATAGCCCGGATTGCCCAGGCCTAACAGCAGGAAGCGCAGACACCATGCCAATAGCGCCAGAAACAGCACAATGCGTATGCCGAACCGTTTTAGACTCACGCCCACGAGCAACACGCACAGCGCCTCGGATATGTTTGACAGCGAGAACAGCATAGTGGCATTTCCGGCAGCCAGTGAACCTGCAAATGTCCCGTCGGCCATAAAATGGTTGATATATGGTATCGCATAACCGTTGGAAATCTGAAGACATACCCCGGCAAACACAGCGATAATCAGAAACCGCCTTACATTGGCATTGCACAGCAGGGTGAACGACCGGAACACCGCCGGGCGCCTATCCCCGGCCGCCGCCGGTATCATTGTTTCAGTGCGGGGTAGGGTGAGGGTATAAATTGCTGTTACAAGCCCCAATACAGCTGCGCAAAGCAGCTGCATTGAGGTGTACTGGAAGCGGAACAGTGCCGCCGGGTCGGCATCGTTGAGGGTAAACCCGAAGCTGCCGCCGGTCAAGTATGCACTATTCACAAACCACATCGCTCCCACAAATCCTATTGTGCCCCAGATGCGTATCGACGGAAAATGATCAACCGGGCGCAGTCCGCGGCTTTTCATTATGCCAAAGGCTGTAGCGTTGCTCAGAGCCATCGTGGGCATATATAAGGCAAGGAATCCGAGATATAGCGCAAAGAATGTGCCAAACTCCATAGCCGGATGTGTGGCGCTATAGGCCCACGCCGCGGCCATCATCACTGATGCCCCCAGATGGCATAATCCCAATAGCCTTACCGATGGCATGAATCTATCGGATACATAGCCCAATACTACCGGCGTGAAGAGTGACACTATGCCCACGGCCGCATAGAACCATTGGATGCGTGTCCCTAACCCTGACGCGCCTAAGAGCTGACCGAAACACGACAGGTAGCAACCCCAGATGGCAAACTGAAGCGCGTATAGAGCTGATAGACGAAAGCGTAGCGAGGGCTGCATATCAGAACTTTATCTCAACGCCACCCATTATGGTGATTCCTGGCATCGGGCAACCGTAAATCACATCGTAATCGCAATCTGTAATATTGTCGAGTTTTATGAGATAGGTCACAGGCACACGGCTTCCCATAGTGTATGCACCGCGCAGGTTGAGCAGCGAGTAGGTGGTGGTGCGACCCGTGGGGTTGCCGTTTTGCAGGCTCCACACGGTGTTGTTCGACAGTGTGAAAGAAAACGCACCGGGCGAATAATTTACCTCGGCGTTCAGTGCATTCTTGGGAGCGTAAACGGTGAGGTTGTCGGTGTGCAGATACGCATAGTTGGCAGCGGCGTTCCATTGATTATTGAAAATATATGCTGCCTGAAGTTCAAAACCCTTGTTATGGAATTTGCCGGTATTGGTCCATTGCATGCGGCCGTCAACCGGCGTGGTCTGAATCTGATCCTTGCCGTCGATGTAATAGAGGGCAGCCCCGATCGTAAGTTTGCCTTGCAAGAGGTGCTGCATATATGACAGCTCGTAGTTGTACATATATTCGGGATGCAGGTCGGGATTGGCTATGCCATACATATACAGCTCGCGGAGATTGGGCGAACGGAACCCCTTGCCAAACGAAAATTTGATGTCAGCGGCGCTCACCGGATGATATATCACACCGGCCTGAGGCACCCATACGTTGCCATACTGCGAGCCGTGCTGCAGACGCACACCGCCGTTCACCGACACTTTATTATCGAAGAAACCCTGCTGGAGCATGAGGTAACCGGCCACTTCGTTTTCGTTGCGGCGGAAATCGGAGCTTTCCTTCGAGGGGTCTTCCTTATCGGTATTCCACGAATGTCCGCCCCAGTGCTGGAAGTCGATACCGGCAGAAAGGTCGGCCATCTGCCAGGGGTTGACGGTCTGGAACACGCTGAATCCCATATTATAATCGGTGGAGTGGAACAGATATGTGCGCGGGTTGGCTCCGGGAGCATATCCGTCGTCGATCAGATGGTTACCCCAGCTGATCCACGCCTGCGCGCCGCCGTGAAAGCGGTCGTAGGTGTCGTTGGTGTAGACCGATGCCATACCGCGGTCCATACGTGTCCACATGCTCAAAAGGGGCGAAAAAATGGTGCCGGGATTGTTGGCTTTAGTCTGGGTGAGTTCCACGTTGGTGCCCACATTCCAGTGGCTTGACGCTGAATATTGCAGGTGCATGTATTCGTTGGCAAGCCAAAATTCACTGCCCTCGCGGTTGCCGTTGGAGCGATCGACCTGCCCGGCCACTACGCCCGAAAGTTTGCCTTTCTTGAACCCGGTGGATACATCAAATTTTTCGGTGGTGAACGATCCGAAAAGTGCGCGTGCGCGTCCCGATACACCATCCTGTGTGTGATGCTTGGTGATGATGTTCACCGATCCGGCCATAGCGCCCGAACCATATAGCAGCGATGACGGCCCCTTCACCACCTCTACGCGTTCCACGCCATTGGCCACGTAGGTATCCGGCAGCGAGTGGCCAAACAGACCTGCCCATTGCGGCTGCCCGTCCACAAGGAAAAGCACCTTGTTGCCGCCGCCCACGCCGCGAATATTCATAGCACCGGCCGAGCCACCCGATACGCCATAACCGGCAAAGCCGCGTTCGCTTACAAACACACCGGGCACATTGTGCTGGATTACAGGCATCAGCGAAGATTCCGTCGACTTCTCGATAGTCTTGGATGTGACAATAGTTACATCGAGCGGAGTGAGGTCGACGCGGGTTTTTACGGGGGCTGTGACAAGCACTTCACGCAGATGCAGGGTATCTTCATCAAGAGCCGAGGCTGACGCGCTCAGCGTGGCTGCTGTCATTACCGACAGGGCTATCAGGCTGTGTTTCATTCTGTTAGTACAGTTTGTTAGAATACAACATTGGTTAGTTGGCGCAAAATTACAAAAATATTTTTAAATATAAGAGATTTTTAGTAATTTTGTCTGAATATTTCATAATACTTCACTAATATGGACGCTGAAGAATTAGCCTTTTTTGACCGTATCGCCCCGCAGTGGGATGCTATGGAGATTAAATCATTGCCCCCCAAGGTGCGCCTGGTGCTCGCCCTATGTGGTGTGGAACCCGGTATGAAGGTGCTCGACTTAGGCACCGGCACCGGCGTGCTTCTGCCTTATCTTTCCGAGCTTGTGGGGCCTGAGGGCGCGGTAAAAGGCATTGACATCAGCCGCGGAATGCTCGAAGAATGTCACCGCAAAAATGCACATCTGCCAAACGTTTCTCTTGAATGTAAAGACTTTGAACTCGACCCAATCGAGGGCCGTTACGACTTGATTATGCTCTATTGCGTCTATCCGCATCTGCATTATCCTATGGCCACCCTGCAGCGGCTTTTCAACGATTCGCTCGCCGATGGCGGACGCATAATCATCGCCTTTCCCAACGATGAGACTTTTGTCAACAACATCCACGCCGAAAAGAAAGCGCCCCACGAGGCTCTCCCGTCGGCCACCGGGCTGGCGGCTCGGCTGGCATCGGCCGGTTTCCCTGCCCGCGTGGTGGCCGAAAGTGAAGAATTATATATAGTTGAAATAGAAAAATGAAGCACGGCATATACACTGTAATTGCTCTGGCGTTGCTCACAAGCTGTGGCGCAGCCAAGGACGAAAGTATGTCCCAGACCGATTCCATACGGGCTGCCCTTGATGCCTACCTCGCCATTTATCCCGAGGCACGGTATCAGGATGTGTACAAGAACTTTATGCAGGACTATTTCGGCCCCGGACACCTGCTGGCCGATACCGCCCGGGCTGCCGCCGGAATACGCGGCGAACTTGCCAACGTCACAGATTTCTATGGTCCGATATACGAACCGGCCGGGTACAAAACCAATTTCTATCGCGTCAATTTATCCATTGTGGCAGATTCAACCGTGGTCTTTCCCGCATATTTCGATGCCTTTGTGCGTAGCGTAAGCGATATAGTGCCACCCACACCCCGGCAGTGGCGCGCCGAATGGCGCCTCATCGACTCGGTGCTTCTTACCACAGGTTACTCATATCCGGGCCTTGAGAACGATAGAGCCGAAATATTCAACCGACTTGACCACGGCAACTATGTGGCACATCACAGCACCCGCTTCAACGACACCTACCATGTGCATTATCGCATAATGTCGCGCAGCATTTTCGAAAAGGAAATCCTCCCGCTGCTCCCGCCTGACTCTGTCCGTTAACTACATTTAAGTATGCAATAACTTTTTCCTAAGGGAAATGTGGGCTGAATATACCCCAACATCGGTATTTCATCCGTGGAAATATGGTCGTAACTTTGCAACGTCATTAGATTTCTTTTTCACTCAGTTATTATTGCATAAAAAAATCCGCCCGTCGCGACGACGTAAGCGGATTTTTTAGTTTTCTAATTATGTAATTATCAGTTGCGGGGTTTTACGATTTTGTCGGCGGGGGTGAGACCGCGGTGGCGCAGCAGGGCATCCACACCGGGCTCGTGGCCGCGGAATTTCACGTAGGTTTCCATAGGATCAACAGAGCCGCCGGGCTGCAGTACGTTCTCTTTGAACGATTTGGCAGTGGCGGGATCAAAGATGCCGTTTTCCTTGAATAGTTCAAAACCATCGGTATCAAGCACTTCGGCCCACAGATATGTGTAGTAGCCGGAAGCATATTCCTCGCTGCCAAAGATGTGCTTGAAGTAGGGCGAACGGTAGCGGAAAGTGAGCTGTGCGGGCATACCGAGCTGTGCGGCAACCTGTTCCTCAAAGGCTTTCACGTCGGTGTCGCCGGTGGGATTGAGTTTGCCGTACTGGAGGTCGAGCAGGGCAGCCCCGGCCAGTTCGGCGGTGGCGAAGCCTTTGTTGTGCTTGCTGGCAGCGTTGAGTTTTTCGACCAGTGCGGTGGGGATGGTGTCGCCGGTCTTGTAATGGTGTGCGTATGTGGCAAGCAGTTCGGGTTCAAACGCCCAGTGTTCGTGAATCTGCGAGGGCAGTTCTACAAAGTCGCGGTCAACGTTCGTACCGGCTTGGCTTTTGAGGCGGGCGTTGGTGAGCATACCGTGCAGGCCGTGGCCAAATTCGTGGAACATGGTCTCTACTTCGTCGATGCTGAGCAGCGAGGGGGTATCGGCGGTGGGGCGGGTGAAGTTGCCTACGTTGAACACGATGGGACGTGATGCGGTGCCGTCTTCATTCACCCACGAGCCTTTAAATTCGCTCATCCATGCACCCTGGCGTTTCGAGGGGCGTGCGAAATAGTCGGTCATAAACACAGCTAAGTGTTCGCCGGTGGCGGCATCGGTAACGTCGTACACTGTCACTTCGTCGAAATATTTGGGCGCATCGGGCATCTCGGTAAATTTCACGCCATAGAGTTTTTCGGCCATGTTGAATATACCGTTGCGCACCGAATCCACTGCGAAATATCCGCGGAGTTCGTTTTCGTCGAGGTCGTATTTATCGGCGCGCACCTTTTCAGCGTAGTAATAATAGTCCCAGGGCTGGATGGTGATAGTGTCGCCGGAACGGTTGGCCAGAGCTTGCATTTCTGCCACTTCTTCGTTGACCTTATTTACGGCGGCCACCCAGATTTTCATCAGCAGATCCTCAGCGTTCTTCACGTTCTTGGCCATAACCTTATCGGTCATCAGCGAGCCGAAATTTTCGTAGCCGAGCAGTTTGGCTTTTTCGGCACGGGATTTCAGGATTTCGGAGATTACGGGTAGGTTGTTGTTGGGTTCTTGTGTGGCCAGATTGGTGTAGCCTTTGTACATCTCCTCGCGCAGCGAGCGGTCCTGGGCATACTGGAGCACGGGCAGGCGGCTGGGCGCGTGGAGTGTGAACACCCAGTTGCCGGCGGGCAGATTGCGTGCGGCGGCTTCCTCGGCAGCCACGGCAATCACATTGGCGGGCAGCCCGGCCAGGCGGGTCGAGTCTGTTACAGTGATGGCGAATGCGTTGGTGGCGTTGAGCAGATTTTTGTTAAATTGCAGATAGAGAGCTGTGAGCGAGGCGTTGACCTGCTTGAGTCGTTCCTGATCTTCGGGACTGAGCAGGGCGCCGGCGCGGGTGAAGTTTTTGTAATATGTCTCAACGGCGCGGAGCTGATCGGGTGCGAGGTTGAGCGAGTCGCGCGAATCGTAGAGGGTCTTGAAGCGGTTGAACAGACCCTGGTTCATCATTATCTCGTCCTGAGCCTGGGAGTATTCGGGATAGAGCACTTCGGCGATTGATACCATTTCGTCGTTGGAATTCGATTCTTCCAGTGCGCTGAACACCAGCATCACGCGATTGAGGGTCTCGCCCGAGTTTTCAAATGCGATAACAGTGTTCTCAAAAGTGGGAGCTTCGGGATTGTTGGCTATGGCTTCCACTTGTTCCTTGAGTTCGGCGATGCCCTGACGGGCTGCGGGCAGATAGTGTTCAGCCTTGATTTTGTCGAAGGGCGGAATTTCGTAGGGTGTGTCGTAGGGCTGCATGAAAGGATTGTCGGCGGTGGAGTCGGATGATTTGCATCCTGTCATTGCCGCACAAGCCACAGCAGCTGCGAGTAGCAGGTGTTTTGATTTCATTTTGCAGATATGTTTATGATTTGGTAAATTCGAGATATATAATGTTTCCGGCGGGATCGGTAGCCAGCATAAGCGGCGCGTTGATGTATGATGTTGAATGCACCTCGCGCACGAAACGCTCCACGCGCGCTTTGCCACCCGCGATGGTGAGCAGCGCCGGCGATAGCAGGCGGCCGTTCCAATCCAGCGAGCGGCACAGATAGCGGCCGTCAGCGAGCGGTAATGGTGTCGGTGGTTCGCGGTACATATAATCGTTGTTGATAGGGGCGCGATTGCTTTATACCCTCGACGCGATGGCGGCGAGTGAGGCCCAGTGAATCGAGTATTACGGGTTTGTGGCCTTCGGGTTCAACCAGGATGTATCCGGCGATGCGGCGCGCCGTGCGGGTTGAATCGGTGAGCAGGGTCAGTTCCTGTCGGTGCGGGTCGTTGGTGTTGAGCGACCCCGTGATGCTTTCCAAAGCGCCGTCGGTGTACCACGCCGTCATATTCCATCGGGCACCCTGCAGGGGGGTGATGGTGCGTGCGCGCAGGGTGTAGCTGTCGCCCGGTTCCCAGTTGGCATCGCTTTCGTATGTGAATGTATAGATCCGGGAAGCCGAGCGCGGTGTCACCGCCCAGGGCAGTGCATCTATCCAGAGGTCCACCGAGTCGCCGGCTACTGACATAGCCAGATCACCGGCTGCCAGGGCGTTGGCTTCGGCCAGGCGGTGTTCAAGGATTTCGATTGAGCGGTCGGTCACATCCTGATAACGCTTTATGTTATGTCCGTACCATACCAGCGACGAATCATATTGCTCGGCGGTGACTCCGTGCCGTTCAAACACGGCATTGCGCACGGCGAGCTTGCGGGCGGGAGCCGCATAATCCTGCTGGCGCACTTTGACCATAGCGTCGGCCATACGCACATCGGCCATAAGCTCGGCCATACGTCCGGGCGGAATCACTCCGTCGGGCACACGGTTGCAGCAGGTTAAGGTGATGATAGCCAATATGAAAGCGAGCAGGCGGGTCATTCGTTATCTGTCTGTTTGCTAAATGGTAAGTGCTTATTGTAAAATAGCATCAGCATAATAATGCCAACGGTAATTGCTGAATCGGCCAGATTGAATACGGGGTCGAAGAACGAGAATGTCTCGCCGCCCCACACCGGCACCCATGCCGGCCATTCAAACGAGAAGAGCGGAAAGTAGAGCATATCCACCACCAGCCCGTGGAAAAGCGAGCCGTAGCCGGTGCCCCATGGCACAAAAGTGGCCACGTATGGCGGCCAGGGATTGCTGAATATCAACCCGTAGAAAAGGCAATCGATGATATTGCCCAAAGCTCCGGCTGTGATGAGCGACAGTGTGATCAGGTAGCCCTGCGACACGGCAGCAGTACGGCGGCATAGACGCACGATATACCATATCATGAGTCCGACCACCACGATGCGGAAAAGTGTCAGCGCCAGTTTGCTTCCGAATTCCATCCCGAAAGCCATGCCGTTGTTTTGCACGAACCGCAGTTCGAAAAAGGGCAGGATAGACACCCCTTCGCCAAGATAGAAGTGGGTTTTGACCCATATTTTCAGCCATTGGTCAAGCACAATCACGGCCGCAGCGATTGCTGCGGCCAGGATTGCACGTTTACGATTTTGTGAGTCCATTGAAGTTGTTACTTCATTAGATTAATTTTATTTTCGTAAAAAAGTCTGATGTTTTTATCATCGTTTCTGTTCCTTACCTTCGATCGACAAAGTGGCGTGAGGCACCACGCGCAAGCGTTCCTTGGGGATGAGCTTGCCGGTGGCACGGCAGATGCCGTAGGTTTTGTTGTCGATGCGCACCAGGGCTGCCCGCAGGTGATTGATAAACACCCGCTGACGCTCGGCCAGACGCGCCGACTCCTCGCGATTGAGCACGTATGCTCCATCTTCAAGGGTCTTTAACGTCGGTGAGGTATCTGCCACGCCGTTTCCGTCGTCGTGGCGCAGGGAGGCGCACAGGTTTTCATACTCGCGCTCGGCTCTGGCCAGTTTCTCGTTGATAAGGGCGCGGAATTCTTCCAGTTCCTCATCGGTGTATCGCGTCTTTTCTGTCATATCGGTGAGTTATGGGGGTGATTATTGTCAGGCTTTTGTAACTATTACATCGATCAGCAGGCCGTCGATGTCCAGGTGTTCCACCCCCTCAGCCTCAGCAGCTATTGGTTCGGTAGCAATGGCCTGGGCGAGCACCTGCGATGCGATGTAATCTGAATATTCGGCAAGCACAGCGTCGATTTCCTCGCCGGGTGCGAATACCAGATTGATGCGGTCGGTGATGTCGAAATCGCGCTCTTTGCGGATGTTCTGCAGGCGGTTGATGATGTCGCGTGCGATACCCTCGCGGCGCAGCTGCTCGGTGATCGTTACATCAAGAGCCACAGTGATGGCGCCCTCGTTGGCCACGAGCCAACCGGGGATGTTTTCCGAAATGATTTCTACATCGGCCACGTCCACCCGGGTGGTGGCACCATCGATGGTAAGGTCGTAGTAACCCTGACGTTGCATGGCGGCGATGTCGTGCTGCGAGAGCTGCTGGATGGCTTGGGCGGCGGCTTTCATCGCTTTGCCGAATTTCGGACCAAGTTTTTTGAAATCGGGTTTTACACGTTTGATGATGGCGCCATCTTCGTCGTTGACCAGACGCATCTCCTTGACGTTGATTTCGCTGAGCACGAGTTCGCGGATGGATTCATAAAGGGCGCGCTGTTCATCGCCGATATAGGGCACCATAATGGTCTGGAGCGGCTGACGCACCTTGATATTCACCTTGCGGCGCAGCGACAGCACCATAGAAGTAAGGCGCTGAGCCACTTCCATACGGTGTTCAAGCGCGGGTTCGGTGGCACCGGCTTCGGGGAAGGTGTCCAGGTGCACCGAAAGCTCGCGGCCGGGCTTACCGTCGGTGTAGGTGAGGTCGCGATATAGGCGGTCGGCAAAGAATGGAGCCACGGGAGCCATCAGGCGAGCCAGGGTGAGCAGACAGGTGTAGAGGGTCTGATAAGCAGCGAGTTTGTCGGTGTCCATCTCGCCACCCCACAGGCGCTTGCGGTTGAGGCGTACATACCAGTTGGAGAGGTTGTCGAGCACAAACTCATTGATGGCACGTGCGGCGCGGGTGGGTTCGTAGTCGGCCAGCGCGCTTTCGCAGGTATTAACGAGGGTGTTCAGAAGTGACAGAATCCAGCGGTCGATTTCGGGACGTTCGGCCACAGGCACCTGAGGCTCTTCGCCGGTAAAGCCATCCACGTTGGCATAGAGCGCAAAGAATGAGTACACATTATATAATGTGGAGAAGAGCTTGCGGCTCACTTCGGTCACGCCGGCGGGATCATATTTCAGGTCGTCCCAAGGTGCCGAGTTGGCTATCATATACCAGCGCACGGGGTCGGAACCGAAGGTTTCGATGGCCTCGAACGGATTCACGGCATTGCCCAGGCGTTTCGACATCTTGTTGCCGTGCTTGTCAAGCACCAGGCCATTGGAAATCACGGCTTTGTATGACACACGGTCAAAGATCATACCGGCAATGGCGTGCAGCGTGAAGAACCAACCGCGGGTCTGGTCGACGCCCTCGGCAATGAAGTCGGCGGGATAAACTTCGCCGTTTTCCAGAGCCTCCTTGTTCTCAAAGGGATAGTGGATCTGGGCGTAGGGCATAGCGCCCGAGTCAAACCATACGTCGATCAGGTCGAGCTCGCGGCGCATAGGTTTGCCCGTGGGTGATACCAGCACGATGTCGTCGACGTATGGACGGTGCAGGTCTATCTTTTCGTAGTTTTCCTTAGAATAGTCGCCGGGCACAAATCCCTTGTCGGCCAGAGGATTAGATTTCATCACTCCGGCAGCTACGGCCTTTTCGATTTCGTTATAAAGAGTTTCTACCGAATCGATAATCATCTCTTCTGCAGCATCCTCGGTGCGCCAGATGGGTAGGGGAGTGCCCCAGTAGCGCGAGCGCGACAGATTCCAGTCCTGAAGGTTCTCGAGCCATTTGCCGAAGCGACCCGAACCGGTGGCTGCGGGTTTCCATTTGATGGTTTCGTTCAGGGCCATCAGTCGCTCGCGGGCAGCCGTGGTGCGGATAAACCAGCTGTCGAGCGGGTAGTAAAGCACGGGTTTGTCTGTGCGCCAGCAATGGGGATAGCTGTGGGTATGCTTCTCGGAAGTGAAGAGTTTGCCGTTCTCCTTGAGCCACAGGCAGATCTCCACGTCCAGCGACATATCGTTTTCGCCCTTGGTGGCATCGTAGGCGTTCTTTACATACTTGCCTTGCCAGGGAGTGTATGCCTCGACATCCACGCGAGTAGCCACAAATTCAGGGTCCAGATCGTCAAGATTGTAGAATTTACCGGTGAGGTCAACCATAGGCACAACCTTTCCGGCACGATTCACAAGCTCCATCGGAGAGATGCCACTGGCTACCGATACGCGCAAGTCATCAGCACCGAATGTGCCGGCGATGTGCACTATACCTGTACCATCCTCGGTGGTAACATAGTCGCCGGAAATCACGCGGAAAGCGTCGCCGGCGGGCTTCATCCACGGAATTAGCTGCTCGTAGGTCATACCCACAAGGTCGGTGCCTTTTACGGTGTCAACCACTTCGTAGGGCACGAGCTTGTCGCCGGGCTTGTAGTCGGCCAGCGCCACTTCCTTGGCCTTGGGGTTGAATACCTTGTCAACCAGGGGCTTGGCAACCACTACGGTGATCTTCTCGCCTGAATATTTATTGTATGTGCGCACCACGCAGTATTCAATGGACGGACCGACACACAGGGCCGTGTTCGACGGCAGAGTCCACGGAGTAGTGGTCCACGCCAGGAAATATGCGTCGCCCCAGCCTTTCATAGCCTCGGTGGGTTCGCATACCTTGAACTGAGCGATACAAGTGGTATCTTTAACATCGCGATAGCATCCGGGCTGGTTAAGTTCGTGAGTGCTCAGGCCGGTGCCGGCAGCGGGCGAATAGGGCTGGATGGTGTATCCCTTGTATAGGTAATCTTTCTTGTAAAGCTGTGATAACAGCCACCATACGCTTTCAATATAGCGATTATCGTAGGTGATATACGGATTTTCAAGATCCACCCAGTAACCCATACGGTTTGTCAGATCGGTCCATTCGCGGGTGTATTTCATCACCTCGGCGCGGCAGGCGGCGTTGTATTCGTCCACCGAAATTTTGTGACCGATGTCTTCTTTGGTGATACCGAGTTTCTTCTCTACTCCAAGCTCAACAGGCAGGCCGTGGGTGTCCCAGCCGGCTTTGCGTTTCACCTGAAATCCCTTCATTGTCTTGTAACGGCAGAATATATCCTTGATGGTACGCGCCATTACATGATGGATGCCCGGCATACCATTGGCACTGGGCGGTCCTTCAAAAAACACGAACGAAGGAGCTCCGTCGCGCACGTCCATACTCTTGTGGAACAGATTCTCTGCGTTCCACTGCTCAAGCATCTCGCGATTGATCTGCGGAAGATTGAGCCCGTTATATTCAGGAAATTTTTTCATGAGAATGAAGGGTTGTCTGGTAGTAGAAGTTTGAGTTATAAGTTTCGTGATGCCGGTGGTGACTCTCGGCCGGCGGCCGCGGTGCTACACAAAATGTGAGTTATAATCTGTGTAAATCAAAGCGTTGCGTTAAGCGTTCCAGTCAGGGTATGAAAGGGGGCATATAGATTTTGACAGTCACGACCTATCACGATATAAATACATACGGGGGTGTGTCAGCAGCTGCTAACACACCCCCGTTGAAGGAGTCTCGAGATTGAGAATAGCCTGCCGAAATTATTCGGCGGCAGGAGCTTCGGCTTCTTCAGCAGGAGCTGCTGCGGCTGCTTCGGCTTCAGCCTTGGCGGCAGCGGCTTCGGCTTTCTTCTTGGCTACAGCCTCAGCCTTAGCTTTGTTTGCAGCTTCTTCAGCTTCGAGACGTGCTTTGGCGGCGAGCTGACGCTTGTCGGCCATATCAGCCTTCAGAGCATCCACACTCTGCTGCTTTTTAGCTTTCCAGGCATCGAAACGACGCTGTGCTTCAGCTTCGTCAAAAGCGCCTTTCTTGACGCCGCCCTGGAGGTGCTTCATCAGTAGCACACCTTCGTTGCTGAGGATGGTGCGTACGGTATCGGTGGGTTGTGCACCGACGTTAACCCAATACAAGGCGCGTTCGAAGTTAAGAGTGATTGTAGCAGGATTAGTGTTCGGGTTATAGGAACCTATCCTTTCAATATACTTACCATCTCGTGGTGCCCTGCTATCGGCGATAACAATAGGATAAAACGCGTAGTTCTTACGACCGTGGCGTTGTAATCTGATTTTTGTTGCCATTAACTTTTTGTTTAATTATTTGGTCTTGCATTGAATTGCGACTGCAAAGATACATATTTTTCTCCACCCCACCAAATATTACCCCACTTTTATAACATATTTTCGCACATTGTAATTATTGCTCCAATATTTCGCAAAATCAATCAGATGATTATGCGCGCCCTGCCGGGACCACGCCGCTCCGGGATGTGGAACCCGCGCCTGATGGTTTCGCGTATCAACCGGCGGTAATCGGCCGCCCCGCGGTGCGTCCTCGCCTCTTTGGAGGGGCGCTTTATGCTACCTCGGGTTGCGCTACGGGTTTATGGAATATTCGGCCCACGATCTGGGCTATCGCGCCGTCGCCGGTTATATTGCAGGCGGTGCCGAATGAGTCCATCGAAATATATAAGGCTATCATCAGAGCATTGTCGGCCTCACTGAATCCGAGCATCGAACTTAACAGCCCCAACGATGCCATTATGGCCCCACCGGGCACGCCGGGGGCGGCTATTATGGTAATGGCAAGCATAGCCACAAAGCCTGCGAACATCCCTGCGCTGTATGGCATTCCGTGTAATATCATAAGTGCCAGAGCACACGATACTATTTTTAATGTAGACCCTGACATGTGAATCGTGGCGCAGAGCGGTATTACAAATCCGGCCACATCGCGGTCCACGCCCATCTTGATGGTCTGTTCAAGTGTCACCGGGATGGTAGCGGCCGACGATTGGGTTCCCAGCGCTGTAAAGTAGGCCGGCATCATGGTCTTTAGAGAGCGGAACGGATTCAGCCCTGTAAACATCCATGCTATAACATATTGTATCACAAGCACAGCCACGTGCATCACAAAAATCACAAGTATGATTTTCGAGAACGTAAGTAGCACTGTACCCACTTCGCCTGAGATGCTCATTGACATAAAAATGCCGAAAATATAAATAGGCAGACAAGGTATTATCACCTTGTCAATTGTCAGCTTGATTATATCGCGAAATTCCTCAAGGCCGTGTTTTAACGCTGCACCCCGGCTGTTGGCAACTCCGAGTCCGAGCAGAAATGCGAGCACCAGAGCAGTCATAACCGAAAACATCGGGTCGATGTTTATGCTGAAAAATGCCGATGGCACGTCGGCACCACCCTCAAGTTGGTCGGCCACGTATGTATCGGCCGCAATGAGCCGGGGGAATGCGAAGGCGGCCGTGGCGTATGCCCCCATACCCACAGCAAAGGTCATAGCGTAGGCTATGGCGGCGGTGACTAACAGCATCTTACCCGCCTGCCGCCCGAGATCTGCAATCGCCGGAGCTACAAACCCTACAATGAGCAGCGGAATCAGAAACCCGAGAAAGGCCCCGAAGATGCCATTGAATGTTATGAACACACGGGCAAGCCAGTCGGGAAAGACAAAACCTGCTCCCACGCCTAAGGCTATCGCTATCAATATCCGGGGTAACAACCCGAGTTTTATACCGTTTTTCATGCTTGGATTTTGGCTTTTATGTTTATGTTTCGGTTTCTGAAACATCGTCTGAGGTTTTCGGCACCAGCATGGCGCCTGCTTCCCACAAGGCGTAAAGTGGTATGAATACTATTAATAATGTGAATGGGTCGCCGGTGGGGGTGATCAGTGCGGCCAGTATGAGCAGGAGCACTATGGCATGGCGACGGTATTTTTTGAAGAATCCGCGCGTCAACAGCCCCATACGTCCAAGAAGCCACGCCAGAAGCGGAAGCTCAAACACCGCGCCCATCGCCAGAATTAGCGTGAAAAAATTGTCCATATATGATTCCAGCGACACCATAGCGTGGATTCCCGCGCTCAGACTGTATGTAGCCAAAAATCTGAGTGCGAGTGGGAATACAATCAGATAGCCCACAGCGGCACCTAAATAAAACATCAGATTCCCGGCAACGAATGCCTTGCGGATTCCCCGCTTTTCGTGGTCGTAAAGGGCTGGCGAAACAAATCCCCAAAGCAGGTAAATTATTATGGGAAAGCCAATTATCATAGCCAACCAGCACGATGCTGTCACGTGAATCAGAAATTGCGACGTAAGCTCGAGGCTCACCGGCTCCAGGCTGAATGTGGCATCTGAGAGCTGCGACGGAAGGATACCCGTTGAGTTTAGCCCCGCTAACAGCTTATATAAGATGAAATCAGGATGGCACGGTGCAAGGATAAAATTGTCAAACAGCCACGGCATAGCCGCAAATGCTCCGATGCCCACTACACATACCGCAACAGCCACGCGGATCAATACTCCGCGCAGCGCTTCCAGATGATCCCAGAATGTTTGGCTTTCGGTGCCGGGTGCCATTGCCGTGATGGGTGGATTGGCTTAGCCGGTTTATTCCTTTTTGTCAGGGTCTTGTTTCTGGTCGCCGGACTTTTCGATGGGTTTGTCCATCTCCTCCTTGGCTTCCTGGATGCCCTGACGGAATGCGTGCACACCCTTACCCAGGCCGCGCATCAGTTCGGGTATTTTTTTGCCGCCGAAAAGCAGCAGTATTACCAGTACGATTATAATGAGCTGTGCTCCACGGATGTTACCTAAGAATACCGGAAGCGTCATCAGATATAACATATTCTAAATTTAAGTTAACGCACAAGATTATTGGCTGTAAAGTTACGAAATTTCTCATAAAAAATGACTACCTTTGTGCCGAAAAATATCTTAAAAAATATTGTAACCAATTAAGTTTCCAATGAAGGCATTTGTATTCCCGGGCCAGGGTGCCCAGTTTGTCGGCATGGGTAAGGAGCTGTATGAAAGCAATCCCACTGCTCACGACCTTTTTGAAAAAGCCAACGATATCCTCGGTTTCCGTATCACCGATCTGATGTTTGAAGGCACCGACGAAGACCTCCGCCGCACCGACATCACCCAGCCCGCCGTTTTCCTGCATTCTGTAATCACCGCGCTCACTGATGCTGACGTTCAGCCCGATATGACTGCCGGTCACTCGCTCGGCGAATTTTCAGCTCTCGTAGCTGCCGGTGCTCTGAGCTTCGAGGATGGCCTGCGCCTTGTGTCGGCCCGCGCACACGCTATGCAGAAGGCTTGCGAACTCAAACCCTCTACTATGGCCGCTATCATCGGCCTGCCTGACGAAAAGGTGGAAGAAGTGCTCGCCGGTATCGCCGGCGTTGTGGTTTGCGCCAATTATAACTGCCCCGGTCAGATCGTTATTTCAGGTGAAGAGCCTGCAATCGACGCTGCTTGTGCTGCTCTGAGCGCAGCCGGCGCACGCCGTGCTCTCAAGCTCAAAGTGGGTGGTGCGTTCCACTCTCCCGTGATGGAACCCGCACGCGCTGAACTCGCCGAAGCTATCGCCAACACCACTTTCCACACCCCCAAATGTCCCGTGTATCAGAATGTGGATTCCAAGCCCCACACGGATCCCGAGGAAATCAAAGCCAACCTGGTGGCACAGCTCACCGCCCCCGTCCGCTGGACCGGCTCGGTGCAGAATATGGTGGCCGACGGTGCTGTTGAATTCGTGGAATATGGCCCCGGCAAGGTGCTTCAGGGTCTGATCTCCAAGATCGACAAAAACGTAGCCGTTTCAGGCAAGCAATAATAGTTATAGCAACCCGCAATAAAAAATCCCGGCCATCGGTCGGGATTTTTATTGCGTTATACTGTGCGGGATTTTATGCGTTGGGTTGTTCCTCTACGCCTGCTAGAGCGGGGTCGATCATGATGCGTCCGCAATATTCGCACACGATAATTTTCTTGTGCATACGGATTTCCATCTGGCGCTGCGGGGGAATACGGTTGAAGCAGCCGCCACACGCGTTACGCTGCACGTACACGATGCCCAGACCGTTGCGGGCGTTCTGGCGGATGCGCTTGAATGCCTTCAGGGTGCGCTCGTCAATTTTGGGTTCCAGAGCCTTGGCCTGAGCGCGCAGGGTTTCTTCCTGTTCGCGGGTTTCGTTTACAATCTCGTCAAGTTCGGCCTGTTTTTCCTGGAGGATGTGCTCCATATCCTGAAGACGTTCCTCGGTGTTCTGGATGTCGGCGTGACGATTGTCGATATTGCGTTCGTGGTCGCGGATGTGCTTTTCGGCGAGTTCGATTTCCAGCTTCTGGAATTCGACTTCCTTATGGAGCAGGTCGTATTCGCGGTTGTTACGCACATTATCCATCTGCGTGTTGTAGCGCGCGATGAGCTCCTGACAGTTGTGGATTTTTTCTTTTTCGGCAGCGATGGCCTGATTGAGGCGGTCGATTTCGCCGGTGAAGTTCTGGATACGGGTCTGAAGACCGGCTATCTGGTCTTCGAGGTCTTTGACTTCCAGGGGTAATTCACCGCGCACGGTCTTGATTCGGTCGATTTCAGAAAGGATGGTCTGAAGTTCGTACAGCGATTTAAGGCGTGCTTCTACATCGAGGACGGTGTCAGATTTCTTATCAGATGCCATATTTATATTGTATTGAATTTCGTTCGGTGGTTGATTTCCAGACTGCAAAGTTAGCAAATTTTTCGCATATTACATCATAAAAAATTTGTTTTGAGCAACTTTCGCTCTCGAAATGCCCTATGTCAAGCAAAAAAATGCGTTTTCCGTAGTCTACAAAGTCGTGATAGCGTATGTCGGAGCTCAGATAAGCCTGGCAACCGGCAGCTATGGCTGAAGGGATAAATTCGCCGCCCGACCCTCCGCACAGTCCTAAAAGGCTCACGGTGGTGCAGCCCTCGCGCCCCTGTGAATGGCGTATCACGGGGCTGTCGAAGCTGTGGCATATACGTTGCATCAGTTCGTCGATCGTAATGGCCGGCTCGAAGCTCACCAATGCTCCCAGGCCGGTGTCGGCTCCGGGTGTCGTCGGGGCCAGGGGGCGCAGGAATTTTCCGCCGAGCATCTGTGCCATACGCGCCGATATGCCGCCACGGGTGGAGTCGAGCGAGGTATGTGCGCTGTAGATGGTGATTCCGGCGCGCAAGGCATCTATCACCGTCTGCTGCACTACATTTTCTCCCGGGCTTATTCGTTTCAGCCCGCGGAACAGCAGGGGATGATGGGCCACGATGAGGTTGCAGCCGCGCTCGATGGCCTCGGCCACGGTGGAGGGGGTGGCATCGACACACACCAGCACTCCGGTGCAAGGGGTGTCGTCGGCCGCGCCCACCTGCACCCCCGAGTTGTCCCAGCTTTCTTGCAGGTTCTCGGGGGCGTAGGCTGTTACGGCGGCAATGACCTCGCTTATTGTGGGGCGAGTGGCGGTGCTCATTTATCCTCCTTTTCGGGAGCGAGTTCCAGGCAGAGCTCGTCGAGCTGTTTCTGGTCGAGGGCGGCGGGAGCGTCAAGCATCACATCGCGACCCGAATTGTTTTTCGGGAATGCGATGCAGTCGCGGATAGAATCCAGACCGGCAAAGAGTGATACCCAGCGGTCAAGGCCGTATGCCAGACCACCGTGAGGGGGCGCACCATATTTGAAAGCATTCATCAGGAAGCCAAACTGCTCCTGTGCCTTTTCGGGGGTAAAGCCCAGAATTTCAAACATCTTGGCCTGCAGGTCGGCGTTGTGGATACGTATCGAGCCACCGCCTACTTCCACGCCGTTGATCACCATATCGTAGGCATCGGCGCGCACAGCTGCGGGGTCGGTATCCAGCAGGGGGATATCCTCGTCTTTGGGATGGGTGAAGGGGTGGTGCATTGCCATCAGGCGCTGTTCTTCGTCGCTCCATTCAAACATGGGGAAGTCCACAACCCAGAGGCAAGCGAATTTATTTTTGTCGCGCAGGCCCAGCTGTTTGCCCATTTCAAGGCGCAGCTCGCATAGCTGCTTGCGGGTGCGCATTACATCGTCGCCGCTCATCAGCAGAATCAGGTCGCCGGCCTCGGCGCCCATCTTGGCAGCCAGGGCTTTCAGGGTTTCCTGATCATAGAACTTGTCGACCGATGATTTCACGGAGCCGTCCTCGGCCACACGTGCGTAAACCAGCCCCTTGGCACCAATCTGCGGACGTTTTACGAAATCTGTGAGGGCGTCCAGCTGCTTGCGGGTGTATGAAGCAGCGCCTTTGGCTACGATACCGCCCACGTAGGCTGCATTGTCAAATACGCTGAAGCCGTGGCCTTTCATGATGTCGTCAACTTCCACGAATTTCATATCGAAGCGCAGGTCGGGCTTGTCGGAGCCGTAATATTTCATGGCATCGGCCCAGGGCATGCGGATAAAGGGTTCTGTGATTTCGATACCGCGGATTTCCTTGAACAGATGCTTGGCCATACCTTCAAAGAGTTCGAGCACGTCGTTCTGTTCAATGAAGCTCATCTCACAGTCGATCTGGGTGAATTCGGGTTGACGGTCGGCGCGGAGGTCTTCGTCGCGGAAGCATTTCACAATCTGGAAATAGCGGTCCATACCGGACACCATCAGAAGCTGTTTGAGAGTCTGAGGGGACTGGGGCAGAGCATAGAACTGTCCCGGATTCATACGCGAGGGCACCACAAAGTCGCGAGCGCCTTCAGGAGTTGAACCTACCAGCATGGGAGTTTCGATTTCCAGGAATCCCTTCGAGTCGAGGTATCGGCGGGTTTCCATAGTCATACGGTGACGCAGTTCCAGATTTCGGCGCACGGGGTTGCGTCGCAGATCCAGATAGCGGAATTTCATGCGCAGGTCGTCGCCGCCGTCGCTTTCATCCTCGATGGTGAATGGGGGCACTTCCGAGGGGTTTAGCACGCGCAGGCTATCGGCGATAATCTCGATGTCGCCGGTAGGATTCTTAGCGTTTTTAGATTCACGTTCGGCCACAGTGCCGGTAACCTGCACCACATATTCGCGGCCCAGGTGGTTGGCAGCATCGTTAAGAGCCTGATCTGAAGTCTGTTCGAATACCACTTGAGTGATACCGTAACGGTCGCGCAGGTCAAGGAAGGTCATACCACCCATTTTGCGCACACGCTGAACCCAGCCGGCCAGGGTCACTTTTTTTCCGGCGTCGGCAAGTCGCAGCTCGCCGCATGTATTGGTTCTGAACATCTGTTCTTTATATGTAGGTTTAGTTAATATTTCGAATTATCGTGCAAAGATACGAAAAATCGCGTCATCAGCCAAGAAGCTCAACGCCGATGCCGGGGCGGTCGGGGATGGTAACTTTGCCGTCTACGATCTTGATGCCGTCGAAGCGGTCGTTGGCAATGAGCAGGTTGCCGTCCAGATCGGCCCAGTCGACCAGGGGCGACAGTTGTGCGGCGGCAGTCACGGCGCAAGATGTTTCGGTCATACATCCCAGCATCACTTTCATACCCAGGGCGCGGGCCAGGGTGGCCATCTGGTAGGCTTCGTGCATGCCGGTGCTTTTCATAAGCTTGATGTTTATGCCGTCGTAGGCTTCCGAGGCGCGTTTCACATCGGTGATGCGTTGCAGGTATTCGTCGGCGATGATAGGCAGCGGCGAGCGTTCGCGCAGCCAGGCTGTTTCTTCAAACATCTCCTTGGGCATAGGCTGCTCCACAAACAGACAGTTGCGTTCGGCAAGCCAGTGACACATTTCCAGTGCTTTTTCCTTGTCGGTCCAGCCCTGATTGGCATCTACGCAAATCGGGGTGTCGTATTTGGCGCGGAAAGCCTCGGTGATTTCCTTATCATGGTCAAGACCCATCTTGATTTTGATTACTTTGAAGGGCTCACATTCAGCAATCTTGGCCGCCATCTCCTTCGGGTCTGCATCGTAGCTTATGGTGTATGAGGTGTTGGGCGCCTTGGCAGGGTCGAGTCCCCAGATCTTGTACCAGGGTTGTCCCATAATCTTGCCGGTGAGGTCGTGCAGGGCGATATCCACCGAGGCTTTGGCAGCGCGGTTGTTGGGCGCTACTTTTTCCATATATTCATGGATGTCCTCAATTCGGAAGGGGTCGGCAAACTGACCTAAATCCAGCGAATTGAGAAACTTGCATACCGAATCGACGCTTTCGCCCAGATAGGGGGGCATGGAAGCCTCGCCGTAGCCCACCACGCCGTCATATTCTATCTGCACCTGCACATCGGGGGTGGTGGTGCGCTGGTTGCGTGCCAGATTGAAGGCGTGTTTGAGTTTGAGTTCGTAAGGCTCGAAGGTGAGATTCAGACGGCCTGATTTGCCGGTGGCACGAGTGGGTGATCCGGCGGCCGAGAGGCTTATGGGAGCGGCTGCAAAGGCAAGACCTAAGGCCGAAGTTTTCAGGAATTTTCTGCGATCCATGATGTTATTTTGTAGAGGTTGAGGATTTGGTGTTGAAGAGCCAGGGATGATCAATGGCTCTGGTGATGCCGTGAGTCCCCTCCATACCGTGAATGCGCACGGAATGAAGCGGGGAATACAGATAATCGGGACTTTCGGGGTCAACGCTGTTGCGTTTCACACGACCGGATGAATGGATGTAACGGCCATCGTGGTCGTATATCGCCACATGGGTAACACGCCCGGTGTCTTTATTGCCGAAGAACATGAGGTCGCCGGCACGATATTCTGGCCATTGCTCGGCGGTGAGGTGCTCACCTGTGCGAGCCTGCTGCGAGGCATCGCGCAGCAGAATTATGCCATTGTTAAGATAGCTCACCTTAACCAGACCGGAGCAATCGACGCTTTTGGCCGACGTGCCGCCCCACAGGTATGGCGAACCCTCCATTGAGTATGCCGTTTCAAGAATCTTGTCGGCATCAAAAGGTTGATCGGCCCACAATGCGATGGGCGTGAGATCGGCTGAGTCGACCCATCCGCGGCGACCGTCAGGGAGCTGTATTAAGGTGCGACCATTACTGGGGCGCACATCCTTGACAGCTTCTACAATCGACCCCAACATAAGGTCGGTGACCACGTCGGTGGGGCGGGTGGTCTTGGAATCGGCCCATGCACGTATCTGCCACAGGGCGTTCACCACCATACGGTCGTCATTATTCCGCCAGGCCTCCATTTCGGCCTGCGACATCGGGTGTACCGAGCTTGTGGGCACCCAAGCGTCGTAACCCTCGAGTGTCTGAGCCAGATACCATTCACCCTTTTGGTCGCGTATTCTCAGCGGCATACCCATAATGGCCTGAGTGCTCATTTCGCCGGCGTGTGCGCCGCGTGTGCGCATCGAAGCCACCGGGATTGTCACCAAAGCCCATTGATCCTGGGCCACGGGGGTAATGTCAAGCAGCTCCAGGCGGCTCGACCATCCGGGATAGAACAGATTGCCCGTTGTGGTTTCCACCTCGCCGAGCTGCGCATCCACTGTCTCGCTGCGCACAAAACGTTTTTCGGGATAGAACGGTGCGGCCACAGCTTTATTGGCCACGAAGCGGTGGGCATCCATACCGTGGGAATAGAACCCTATGGCATCGGCACGGTCGGCGCGGGTATATCGTCCGAACGACACATCCACCGGCACCCATCCCACGCCTTCGAAATACACCTCGGCCCAGTCGTGCAGGTTCTTCTCGCCGGGATGCATCATCCAGCCGCTTTCCCAGCGTGCGGGAATACCCAGGGTGCGCATCAGCGAAATGTAAAGCAGCGACACCTGGCCACAGTCGCCGTGACCCTCGGTGAGCACATATTCGGGAATACAATCGATGGTGCTGTATTCACGCGCGCCTGCCCAGGGAAAATGATTTATAATGTATTCGTACACGCGCTCCGAGAGTCGATAGGGATTGGTTTCGTCGCCGGCAATTTCAGCAGCGAGCGAATCCATACGCACCACGTGCGGGAGCTCAACGGCGGTGTATTTGCGATAGAGGTCGGACTCGGTATCGTAAGGCTTCAGGCGGCTCAGAATTTCGCGCTCGGTAAAGAAATCCCCGCGAGCGGTAAATTCGGTTGTGTACCAGAAACGCACTGTATCGCCGGGCGCGCCCGAGGGACGCTCAAAGAAAATAGTGCTGTGGGGCGAGCGTTCGCCGCTCAGGGTGTATCGCGGCTGGGAGGTCTCCAGCAGGGTGATGTCGGTCTGGCGGTCGGTGTCCATAGGGTAGGGCATCCATACGCGCAGTGTGTCAAAGGCTGTTTCTGATGTAACAGGAACGTCAACCGAAAAACGCATCTTCACGCGGTGAGCGCCGCCAAGCAGATTAGTGCCCTCGCGCCAGTCGAGCACCGAATCGACATAGCTGATGCGGGCATCCGAGGCACCCGAACCGCGCAGTGCGCGATGCGGATTGGTGGCGGGATCAAGCAGGCGCACATTGCGCAGGGCTTTGCGGAATACGCGCACGGTGTCGCCAAAAGTGTGAGTCTCGACATAGCGGCGGTCGATGAGCCGTTGCAGGCTGTCGCGATCCATACCGGGGCGTTCCCGGGCAAGCAGGGTATAAAACTCCTCGACGGTATAGGGGAAGTCGGCGCGAGTGCGGGCCGCAATAGCCGCGGCCGAGTCGGGTTCGATATTTCGAGCTGCGCTTCCCAGAGCAGTGCCGGCCAGGAGCGCAAGCAGGATAAATTTATTCATGGCTTCAGGTATCAATGGCTGTCAGAATGTTCAAAAGAAATTTCGCCGAAGAAATCGGGGCGGTGGAAATCCGGCTTGTCTGTTTTTATAGGATTCCACGACAGGTAATGCGGATCGGAAGTAGCCGACGCACACTTGTAGAAATTACATTTCATAGTCTGCGGCATATTGTCGGCATCCAGTCCTATGAGGTCAAGAGGAATTACGACGAGCAGATTCCATGTAAACAGACCCTCCAACTCGCAGAAGGGCCGAGTGCCCACAGATGGGAAACGCTTGACGCGGGCAAGCTGTTCGTCGTTAAGGCGTGTTGGATTGGGACGGGTGAAGCGCCGGGAGGCGTTGATCGCACCTATGCAGTTGAACTCGAAATTCCAATATTCGCCGTCGCCCTTGGGGTCAAGGAAAAATTCTACACACGAATCCTGGCTTACCGGCGACTGATTTTCGGTGTTCACCGCGCGCAGGTAATTGCAACGGGTGAGGAAGTCGATGTAGATTGCCTGCGACGTATAGGCAATGGCAAACTGCGCCATGGGCCTATAAGAAGCCACCTCGGGCCAGTTGACCGAATCAATGCATCCGCGCGCCCCGCGCGAATCCAGGGTGCTCAGAATATCTTCGGTATTATCTAACGAATCGAGAATATCAAGACGAGGAACAGTAAGCATCGTACAAGTCATTTTAAAAGGTCAATAACAGCCATGGTGACGCCGAAGCCTCCCATGATAAACAAGATAATGGCCACTATGCGGTTTATGAGCCAGAGCGAACGCACATTGATGCGATGACGCAGACGGCTCACAAGCCATGTGATGCCATACCACCAGCAAATCGCGCCGCCCAATATGCCTACATACATAGCAATGTAATGGTAAAAACCAATATCCGGCAGCAGGATGGTGAAGCGGGCAAAGAGCCCCACTATAAAGAACAGAATCAGCGGATTTGAAAACGTGAGCAGGAAGCCCGTTGCGAAATCGCTCCAATAATTATTAGCCTGGATAGCATCTACGGTCTTAAGCTCACGGGTCGGATTCTTGCGAAATAGAAAAACAGCAAATATTGCCAGCACGACACCACCGGTCAATTGCAGCCACACCTGTTGCTGCTCGATGAAATCGGTGACGAAACTCAGGCCGAAACCGGCCAGCAGGCAGTAGATCAGATCGCTCAACGCGGCGCCAAGTCCGGTGACAAAGGCCGGCATCCGGCCCTTGCTCAAGGTGCGTTGAATTATAAGCATACCAATCGGGCCCATAGGAGCCGAGATTAGTGCGCCTATGGCCAACGCGCGCGGCATGATGTAGATCAACTGTTCCATTCCAAAAAGCAAAGGTAATAAAAATACTTCAGATTTGCAAATGAAAATCAGCTGATATGGCGCGCCATAGAGCGGAAGGCTTTGAGAGAACCGAAGATTGTGAGGATGTCGCCTGCGCGCACCTCGCAGTCGGGCAGATCATCGGGGTCTATAGTCTGCAATTCGCTGCGGTTGAGTCCGAATACATTGGTCGTGTCCTGGGGTCGCGCCACGGCAATCAGCGTCAGGCCGTATTCACTATCCAGCCGCAGTGAATTATAGCTCATACCCACAAAAAAATCGGGCACCGCGAAGGTGAGCACATAATCGTCGGCAGTAACGCGCATGGCATTGACATCGGCGCCGAAGGCTATCTCGTGGGTGAGGTCGAGGGCCGCGCGCTGCTCGGGACGGAGGATTCTGTCTACCTTAAAACTCTCAAGGATATCCTCGTGCAGCTCATCAATGGCGCGGGCATAAATGGTTTTCACTCCGGCCTTTTTCAACAGCGCCACGGTGCGCACCGACGCGCCGAAATTTTCGCCGATAGCCACTATCACCACATCCACATTATTCAGCGGGAGCACGCTCAGGGCGCTTTCCTCGGTGGTGTCGAGGGTATAAACCGTGGTGATGAAATCTTTGATAGCATCAGCCATGGTGCGTGATGAGTCAACGCCAATCACCTCGTGACCCTGTTCCACCAGGTCGCGCGCCAGATTAGCTCCATAAATCCCGAGGCCTATTATCAGATACTTCATAGTCAGTTGATTATAATATTTTCTTCGGGGAGGTAGACCGATGTGTCGTGCGATGCCGACAGGATGCCTCCCAGGATTGAAATGATACCCACACGCCCCAGGAACATAGCCACCGATAGCGACACCTTGGATGCGGCGCACAATTGACCGGTGACGCCTAACGACGATCCCACGGTGAATAGAGCCGATGTGACCTCGAAAATGGTCTGCTTGGCCGAAAGCTGCGGTTCCAGAGCTGTTATTATTACAAACAAAATCAGAAACGAAATTACTGCGAGTGCAAACACCGTATTGGCTCGTCGCACAGACGATTGCGATATGGATCGGTGCCACGCCGCCGGACGTGCCGAGCCGGTGAGTTCGGCTCGTATGTTCAGAAAAATAGTGGCCAGCGTATTCACCTTGATACCGCCTGCCAAGCTTTGCGAGGCACCGCCCACCCACATCTGAGCTATTACCAGAATGAGAGTCAGGGGGAGGAAATCGGCCGGGTTGACAGTGGCGAAGCCTGCCGAGCGCGGAATCAGAGAATTGAACATACTCTGCACACACTGTTGCCAGAGGGTCATCCCGCTCAGGGTGTTGTGGCGTTCAAGCAAGAAGAATGCCACCGATGCCACTACCAGAATAGTAAGCGTAGTGGAAAGCACCAGCTTGGAATTGAGGTCGAAAAGGTGCACCGGAGTCGTGAAGTGCCGGTGGTGTATCCTTGACCATAGTTTGTGAATTTTATTAGCCAGAATATCCTTGATATTCACCAGGATGGGGAATCCCACCGCGCCTGCGAAAATCAGCAGCGACGTGACAATGAACAGCCCCTGAGAGCGATCCATCAGAGCCGGATTTGCCATACCGCCGTCAATGCACGAAAATCCTGCGTTGCAGAATGATGACAAAGAATGAAAGCCGGCAAAAATCAGTTTTTGCGAGCCGTCCAACCCCAGCTGGGGCGGGATGGTAAGATACACACCGACTGCTCCGAGTAATTCGATCGTGAGGCTGAATCCCAGAATGTATAGCAATGTGGGGCCCAGGGCATTCATACTTTTTGAATAGATGAGGTCGCGCAGCAGCATCTGGTTGTAAACCGACCCCCCGCCACTGAAATACAGGGCAAAGAAACTTGTGAAAGTGAGCACGCCCAGGCCCCCGATTTGCACGAGCACGGCCAGTATGGCCACCCCGACAGGGGTGAACGTGGCCGCTACATCCACCGGGGTCAGACCGGTGATACACACCGCCGATGTGGATATGAAAAGCGAGTCGATGTAGGTTATGGGTGTGACGGTGCATTTGGGCAACAGCAGCAACAGCGATCCTAAGATGATGAAAAACAGGAAGCTGGCCGACATAAGCAGCGAGGGATTGGTGCGCCTCGACACCAGCCGCATCAGCGCATAGCAGAGTTCGACGATAGAATAAACCGCGAGTATACAGAAAATCACCCTCTTGGAATATAGAATCTCTGCGAGCCAGGGAATCCAAGGGTGAACGGGCCGCGGATAAATGAGCGGAAAGGACGTGAGCAGCAGAGCGCCGTCTGAAATCCATTTGAAAACACGCGCCGTGCTGAGATATTTGTGCAGGGTAAACACCAAGTGGAATATCAGGCTGAGCAGGAACAACGATTGGCAAAGCCTTACGATATTTACCAGCAGCGCGCGGTCGGGGCCGTGCAAGTCAAAGCCTATCAGCACTATAAGCACCACCAGACACGCCAATGCCCCCACGACTGTGAGGGCATTGAAAGCACTGTCACACAGCCGAATCGAGCGGGCGAAGTGGTGTGTGAACCGCGTGTATCGGAAACGAATCCGATTGAGCAGGCGTGGCATCCGTGAGGCCACGGCGTGTTATTTATTAGTTTTGTTTTTGATAGCGTTGATAGCACCCGAAAGGCTTTCGCCAAGCGACGATGAGCTGCCGGAGGTGGTGGATTCTCCGGAAGTCTGGGTTGAGGTGCTTGAGGTTGTGCCGGTAGTGGGGCTTTCGCTACCCTTTACCTTTTTGAGCTGGGCACCTACATAGATTCCCTCGTAGCTTTGGAGGAGTTTGACAAGGCTCTGCACCGACGAGATTTTGGCTACCGACGACACTTTGTCGACAATAGTCACCAGGCGACTTACATCGAAGGTGAGCGAGAGCACCCCGGTGGCACTCTTTTCGGCCTTGGCCGATACTTTTCCTAAGGGTATCTTATTGAAAGCGTTGAAGTTGAAGGTGAGGTTGCCATTCTCGTCGTCTTTGGTTACGGCACCTTTGAGTTGCACGCCTTTGATTTTCATAGTGAAATTGGCTTCGGCGTCAAAGGTTACAGACAGGGTGTTCAAGCCAATCTGTTCGTAGTAGGGTTTGAGTTTGTTGACGAGGGCGACAGAGGCGGCTGTGCCACCGATTTTATTCAGAGCGTTATCGCTTTTGAAATTGATGGCCGGATTCTGGTAGTCCCACGTGCCGTTGAGGTCGGCTACATCGAATTTCGACGAACTTGTGAGGGCTGTAGCTATGCCGGTGAGGGCATCGAGAGGGCTTGCTGCAAAAGCGGGGGTGAAAGCTGCCGAGAGCACGAAGGCGGCGGCGAGCACGGATACGATTTTCTTCATAAGACGGTAGTTAAAAAGGTGTAGTGTTCAAATATACGGCGGCCATCAGCAAGCCGATAATAATATAACACCTTCGGAGATTAAAATGTTGCTTTCGCGGCAGCCCCTGAGCGGCATATTCGGGTTATTGCTCGGTGAAAGCGTGAGCTATTTCGGTAATGGTATCCTCGGCATTTATTTCATGATCGATGCTTTCCCAGCGCGAATTTTTTGATTTGAACTCAGGCACCAGGCGTTTCATCTCAGCCACAACGTCGTGGTAGTTGCTGCGGGCAGCTGCCTCGCGCAGAGATTCAATGTGTTTCGACACCTCGGAGTAATCGTAGATGCGCACCTTGGCAATCATGATTTTATTATGCTGAGTGGCCATAGTGGCCTCTTTGTCGTTGAGGAGTTCTTCGTAGAGTTTTTCACCCGGACGCAGTCCTGTTTCCACAATCTCGATATCCTCGCCGGGACGCAATCCCGACAGCGAGATCATACGCGTGGCCAGGTCGTAAATCTTGACTGGCTGCCCCATGTCGAACACATAAATTTCGCCGCCGTTGCCCATCGTACCGGCCTGAAGTACCAGCGAGCAGGCTTCGGGGATAGTCATGAAATAACGGATGATGTCGCGGTGAGTCACCGTTACGGGGCCACCTTGCTCTATCTGCTTGCGGAAGAGGGGGATGACCGAGCCGTTTGACCCCAATACATTGCCGAAGCGAGTGGTGACGAAGCGTGTAGAGGGTCGGTCGCTATTTTTGCGGTTATGGAAATAGAGGCTTTGGACATAAATCTCGGCAATGCGCTTGGAAGCACCCATTACGTTGGTGGGATTGACAGCCTTATCGGTTGACACCATTACAAACTTGTCCACATTATATTTAATAGACAAGTCGGCTAAGTTTTTGGTGCCGAGCACATTGGTGAGGATAGCTTCAGAGGGATTCCGCTCCATCATCGGCACATGCTTGTATGCGGCAGCATGGAACACGTATCGGGGCCTATAAAGCTCGAACGCCTGCTCAATGCGGTCTTTATTGGCCACATCGCCGATAAACAGATGGATTTTGGTATCGGGATGTTCGGCCTCCATTTTCAGCTGTAACTCGTGCATTGGGGTTTCGGCCTGGTCGATCAGCACAATCTCGCGGGCACCCATTGAAGCCACCTGATTCACGATTTCCGAACCGATAGAGCCTGCCGCACCGGTAATCATTACCACCTGGTCGCGCAGGGTAAGTTCTACCTCGGAGGTATCGGGTTTGATAACCTCACGTCCCAGCAGGTCCTCGATACGAATATTACGCACCGAACCCGCGCGAGTGGTTTCCTCACCGGTTTTTTCGTCAAATTCGCTCACCTGAGAGTAAAGCAGCAGGCGTATATGGTTTTTGAGGAAATGATCGGCGGTGCCGCTTGTGCGCATAAATTTGAGCTGGTTTGACGAGAATATGAGCGTGTCGGCATCATAGTGTTCGAATACCTTCGATACCGTTTCGGGGTCGTAGGTGAGCAGGGGCACTTCATTTATGGTCTTGGCACCCGGGGCAGGAGAAAGCGACAGGCAGGCCACCACGCGATACAACCCGTTGGGATCAGAGTTTACAGTGCTTACAAACCCGAACGACCCGGGATTTGACCCCAAGGCAATCACCCGGCGACGCTTAGCTGTGGTGGAGTTGATAGCGCGATAAATATACTTGATAGCCAGACGACTAAGTAGCATAAGCGTGAATACGAGCAAAGCCACCACGAATATATTCCAAATGCCGAAATATGCCACGCCATCGGCAGCAAAAGTGATAAGCGAGATCATCAGCAGCACAGCCGACGAAATGCACACAAGGGCCACTACGCGGTAAATATCCTCAAGCACCGAAAGGCGCACGATGTAGCGGTAAGCGTGAGTCAGGGGCATACACAAGGCGTAAACGAGCCAAACGCCCAGGCCTTGCGCCCAGGCAGAATGCCACCAGTTACCGCCGTTAAGTGAAGCTGTAGGACTAAACCAATAAGTGATAATACAGGCAAGAGCAACAAAAAGCATATCGGCACCCAACACCATCCATCGCGGGGTGGGAGCAGCCATAAATCTATTTACGATTCGTGTGTTGATAACGAAGTCGGTTAGTTTTTTCTTCATAAAAATAGGTCGTACTTGTCGAGCACAGTTAAGAAAAGTACGCAAAGTTACGCATTTTTAACGCTTCATCCAAATTTTTAAGCAACTATTTGGGTAAATCTGCGGAGTATTACCAATCAGTTTGAGTGCAAAACAAACGTACGCATTGATGGAACTGTGTTTATCAGCTGATGAATACCTTTGCTGTCCGTCTGATGTCGGCACGGCGGAGCGGCTCTACTACATTATGTGGCTTGGATTTTAGTTGGAGTAGAAGAAATAAGATGCGTTATGCCGATTTTTCCTCGTATCCGAGCAGTTGTAGCTGAAGCTTGAGAGCCCAGGACATACGATGCCAGAAGTGGTCGGCATCCTTATGACGCAAGGGTTGGCCGCCATGAGGTGTGGGCTCCTGCCAATAGGCAAATTGTGAGTTGATTATGCGTTCGAGGTCGTCGGGTGAAATCTTGTAACGACGCGAAAACCCCGGTGCGCTGTCGTTCATAAATTCCTGCAAATATTCCAGCTCTTTAGGGTCGGCCGGAGCAGGAGTATCGGCCGGAGCAGGAGTTATCCCTTCCTGCTCAATGAGGTCGAGGATGATACCGAGGTGAGGCAGGAGCTTTTCGGGAATTTCGGTGCCTTTTGTAAGATAGGCGATAAGGGCGGCGTAGAGACGGCCGCGCATACGTTCCGAGAATCGTTCGATGTGGCGAACCCACAGATCTTGAAGGATGATTTGCATAATTGAAAAATATTTTTTGATGCAAAGTTACTACTTCCGGCCCCCGCCGGGCATACACGGTGCCTACATCAAGTCAAAATGTGCATAAATGCAAGCTGCGGCAATTTGTAAATTACGAAAAAAATGCGTAAATTTGCACTCAAATTAGGAATGCAATCTATATGAAAGTATTAGTAACAGGTGCAAATGGCCAGTTGGGTCGTGAATTGCGTAATGTCCTTGAGGCGCGTATGCCGGGAAATACGGTATATGTTGATCGCGATGAGCTTGATATAACCAACCGCGCGGCTACCGAGGCTTTTTTGCGCGGTTCAGACTTTTCACATATTATTAATTGTGCCGCCTACACGGCTGTAGATAAAGCCGAGGAGGATTACAATGAATGTGCCGCTGTCAATATCGACGGCGTCACCAATCTGGCACGTGTGGCCGACGAACTCGGAATCCGTATCATACATATTTCAACGGATTATGTGTTCGACGGACGCTCCTACCGTCCTTATACCGAAAGCGATAAGGTAAATCCCACATCGCAATATGGCGCCACCAAGCGCAAGGGCGAGACATCGCTGCTCGGGCTGGCTCCCGACAGCATAATTGTGCGCACAGCCTGGCTTTACTCGCCTTATGGTCACAATTTTGTGAAAACAATGCTTAATCTCGCGGCTAAAAACAAACGCATCAATGTGGTGTACGACCAGATCGGGTCGCCCACTAATGCCCGCGACCTTGCCGAGGCGATCTACACCATCCTATCCGCACGCCAGTGGAAGCCCGGCATCATCAACTTCTCAAACGAGGGGGTATGCTCGTGGTACGATTTTGCCACTGCTATAATGCGCATTGCAGGTATTACCAACTGTGAAATAGTGCCCATTCCTACGGTCGATTACCCCACCGCGGCCAAGCGTCCTTATTATTCCGTGCTGGATAAAAACCGCTTCCGTGTGACCTATTCATATAAGATACCCCACTGGGAGGCATCGCTGGAGCGTTGCATAGCCCGTATTAAAGCCGGTGAAGAATAATGGCACAGATTAACGACGAAATAGCACGCCGCCGCACATTCGCGATTATCTCGCACCCCGACGCCGGCAAAACCACCCTCACCGAAAAACTGCTGCTATTCGGCGGCGCTATTCACATTGCCGGTGCCGTGAAGTCAAATAAAATCAAGAAAACCGCGACATCCGACTGGATGGAAATCGAAAAACAGCGCGGTATCTCGGTGGCTACATCGGTGATGGGGTTCAATTACGGCGACTATAAAATCAATATCCTCGACACCCCCGGTCACCAGGACTTTGCCGAAGACACCTATCGCACCCTGACAGCGGTTGATTCCGTAATTATCGTGGTGGACGTGGCCAAAGGCGTGGAGCAGCAGACCCGCAAACTCATGGAAGTGTGCCGTATGCGCAACACTCCTGTGATTATCTTTGTAAACAAGCTGGACCGCGAGGGCCGCGACCCCTTTGATATCCTCGACGAACTGGAAAGCGAACTCAAAATCGGTGTGCGTCCGCTTTCGTGGCCTATTAATATAGGTGCGAAATTCAAAGGTGTTTATAATATTTTTGAAAACACCCTTGACCTCTTTACGCCCGATAAACAGAAAGTGAGCGAACGCGTGGAAATCGATGATGTTAACGATCCGCGCATCGATGCCGCTGTGGGCGAAGCCGACGCTGCCAAGCTCCGCGAGGATCTCGAACTCATCGAGGGGGTATATCCCGAATTTAACGTACAGGACTATCTCGATGCCAAAATCGCACCGGTATTTTTCGGATCGGCTCTTAACACTTTCGGTGTCAAGGAACTGCTCGATTGCTTCGTAAAGATAGCCCCGTCGCCCAAACCGGTGGCTGCCGTGGAGCGCACCGTCAAACCCGATGAAGACGGCTTTTCGGGTTTCGTTTTCAAGATCCACGCCAATATGGATCCCAACCACCGCTCTTGTATCGCCTTTGTCAAGATCTGTTCAGGCAAATTCGAACGCAACGCTCCCTATAAACATATACGCTCCGGAAAGCTGATGAAATTTTCGGCACCCACGGCGTTTATGGCTCAGAAGAAAAACATTGTCGACGAGGCATGGCCCGGCGATATTGTCGGTATTCCCGATACTGGCAACTTCAAGATTGGTGATACCCTTACCTCCGGCGAGGAAATCCATTATAAAGGGTTGCCAAGCTTCTCGCCCGAAATGTTCAAATACATCGAGAACACCGACCCCATGAAGAGCAAGCAGCTCGAAAAAGGCATACAGCAGCTTATGGACGAAGGTGTGGCTCAGCTGTTTACCAATCAATTCAATGGCCGAAAAATCATAGGCACCGTAGGTCAGCTGCAATTCGAGGTGATTCAATATCGCCTGTTGCACGAATACGGCGCACAATGCCGCTGGGAACCCATATCGCTCTACAAAGCGTGCTGGATAGAAAGCGACAATCCCGACGCTCTGGCAAATTTCAAACGTCGTAAACACCAGTTTATGGCCACCGACCGTCAGGGGCGAGATGTATTTCTGGCCGATTCCAACTACGTGCTCCAAATGGCGCGGGCCGATTTCCCGGATATCCGCTTCCATTTTACCTCTGAATTTTAACCCGACGGGATGTGCCCACAGGCGCATCCCCGTTGTCTTTTCCGGCTCTCTCCTAAATAAATGAAACGTCCGCTATTTTTTATCCTTCTTTTTGCCGCTCTTGCCATCTGTTCATACGGCTCGGTACGCGAAGTCATAGACGAAGATTTTGCGCGTATGCCCTCGGGTACCCCCGAGGTGCCTTGGTCGCTTGCTATCGATACCGATGCCGACGGTCTCATTCCCGCCCGATTCACCACCATACCCGGATGGATAGGTATAGGTGTGCATCAGGCCGGTGGCGCTTGTGCAATGCAATCATATACCGATGATTATGGTCGGATGTACTGGGGGCGTCTTGCCACTCCCGGAGTGTACATGGGCGGCGAGGTTCAAGTGACTTTCCGCGCAAAACGTCTGCCCGGTAGTCGCGGTAATATGTGGCTGAGCATTGTGAGCAGCGACGGTGAAACCACCTTTGATGACCGTCAGTTAGAACTTAGCACACGCTGGGCGTCATTCACATACACCTTTCCCGAGATTCCTGCGGATCAGGCTTGTCGTGTGTGTTTCGGCTGCGAGGGTGGCGGTGTCGTGATCGACGATGTCAGGGTGTTGTTTGACCGCGAGATACCCCCGTGTCCCATGAACGTCGCAGTAGAAAATATATCCGAAACCTCGTTTACAGCCCGTTGGGATAATATGAATGCCGACAGCTATCTGGTAAATGTCTTTTCACTCACGCCGCATCCCGTGGTGGAATCGGGCACGATCGGCGAGGGTTTCGATAATCCGGATGCATCGGTCTGGCTATTGAACGATGTGCGCCTCACCGGTGATCCTGACCAATGCGGACTGGCCGCGCCGGCTGTGGTGTTTGAAACAGAAGATGCCGAAATCGTGCTGCCCGCTTTGCCGCAGGATATGAATCATATCGACTTTTTTGTTAAAAGTTCAGACCGTGAAGATGGTGCCAAAGGTGAATCCGTGCTTCGCGTCGATATCCAGCGCGGGATGTCTGGAATTTGGATTCCTGTGCGATATATCACCGCCGCGGAATGTGCCGGGACCGGCCGAATAATATCAATTGACGACTCCCACATCGGTTATGGCGCGCAGCGTATGCGCATCGCAATGGAAAGCCGTGGCCACGAAGCATTTTTTATAGATGACATTGAGGTGAGTTATGCCACCGGACCTCTTACGGAATATGCATATCTTGACCTGAATGTCGAAGGCAATGAAGCCTCATTTGATAATTTAAACCCCGAGGGTAACTATTATATTAATGTGAGATCCGTAGAAGACGGCGTGGCAGGCAAATCGTCGGGTGCGGTATGGTTTGATGCGATTGAAGGCCTCACCGTGGCCGATGTTCATTCCGAAGTAGTGCGTCCCGGTGTGGTGGAAATGTCCTGGAAGCCCATGAGCCATGCCGAGCGGTACTCGCTGGATATAAGCCGCACCGTAAGGGCCGGGGAATGGCCGCTGAACGGCGTAACCATTCTCGAAGATGAGTTTGATAACGGCCCGGAAGCCACCTTATGGCGTGCCGAGGGTGCGATATGGTCGCCCGAGGGCATAGGTACAGCCGGTGGGCTGATTTACTCCCCGCGTCTTAACCTCGGCTGTAATGCCGGCCGTGGATTTGATGTCGATATCACCGTGCGTACCACTGCAGATAGTTATTTGAGCAATGGCGCGCTCGCTGCGGAAGCTGTGCGCATAATGGTGCTCAATGATATTTACGACAAAACTCCGCTTGCTTTCAGTGATATTGAATGTGGAAGTCGCGGTGAGCTTACCGCTAAGATCGCTGTGGATACCCGTGGGGTGCGTGATCTTTCAGATGTGATAATATCCGTGCGCAGCCTTAGCGGTGCAGAGTTTTATATTGACCGTATATGGGTGAGCCAGACCCTGCTGCCGGGCGAGACTCTCACAGTGCCGGTGGCTTCCGGAATGTCGGCGACTGAACATCAGGTTGTTTTGGAAGACCTGAGCACCGATGCCGACCACCTGATCAGCATTACAGCCATTGCCGAACGCGGTGGCCACCAATACCGCAGCATTCCGACAACTCCCGTGACAGTAAACACCAATACCGGGGTGGAATCCATCAGGGATGATGCCATCCCTCAAGCCGTACAGGAATATGACATTTACGGCCGTCCGGCCACATCATCAACACGCCTGCGCATCAGCCCGGCAGGTAAGATGTTGGTAAAACCGGGCGACAGCGTGCAAAAAACCGGGCTGAAATGTGAAAAGTAAATAATTTTTATGTAACTTTGCAGAATGTTACCGTTTCTGCTAAACCCATATTATAAAAAGGTAATCTGGGGTGGTACGTTCCTTGCGGGATTCAAGAACGTATCATCGCATTCTGACCGCATAGGCGAGAGCTGGGAAGTGTCCGCTATGCCCGGCCACGAATCGGTGGTTGCTTCGGGTCCAATGGCAGGTCTCACCCTGGGTGAGGTGTGTCGCAGTTATGGCACCGAACTTATGGGTAAACGTGTGTATGACCGTTACGACGGGCGTTTTCCGCTTATTGTGAAATTTATCGACGCGGCCGACAAGCTTTCGATTCAGGTGCATCCCGGCGCCGACAATTCCCGCACGGCCGGAGCGCCCGATGCCAAAAATGAAATGTGGTATATCCTCAAAACCCTGCCGGATGCTCGCATCTGCCTGGGATTTGCCGATTATATCAGCCCTGAAGATTTTTCGCGTCACATGGCCGCAGGCACTGCCGAACCGCTGCTGCGCGTATTTGAAACACAGCCCGGCGACCTCTTCTTCATACCCTCAGGCCAGGTGCATGCCATCGGTGCAGGCAACCTGTTGGTGGAGGTGCAGCAAGCCGCCGACACTACTTATCGCATACACGACTACGACCGCTGTGGTCCCGACGGCTCGCGTCGCGAGCTGCACCACGAGCGCGCTATGGAGTCGATCGATTTTGAAAATCTCGCCCCGGAAAAGGCCCATCCCGAAGATTCAGAACTCATCTCCACCGAATATTTCTCGGTGTACCGCCATCGTTTCCAGCCCGATGATGCCGTAGAGGTGCATAATCCCACCTTCACCGCCGTGGTGTGCACCGGTCAGAATCTCAGGATTGCTTGCGGCGATTATTCGCTCGACGTTCCCCGCGGACATTCGGCTCTGATTCCGGCCGATACACCCTGCACCCTCACCGGCCACGGCGAGGCCCTGCTTATTGTACCATAACCAATTATATTTTTTGAGCCATGTCAATCATTGATTATAAAAATGTAGAAATCCTGCGCAAGGAACACGTTGTGCTCAAAAATGTAAACCTCAAGGTTGACCAGGGTGAATTTATGTATATGATTGGTCGCGTGGGTTCCGGTAAAAGTTCGTTGATGAAATCAATATATGCCGAGGTGCCCGTCGCTGTGGGCGAAGCGCGTGTGTTCGATTATGATCTCACACAGATGCGGCGTCGCGACATCCCATACCTGCGTCGGCGCATCGGTATCGTGTTTCAGGATTTCCAATTGCTCAGCGACCGCAGCGTGTATGCCAATCTCGACTTTGTGCTCCGCGCCACAGGTTGGCGCGACAAGACCGAACGCGAGGAGCGAATCACCGCGGTGCTTGATCGTGTGAATATGACCAAGAAATCATATAAAATGCCTCACGAGCTATCCGGTGGCGAGCAGCAGCGTGTAGTGATAGCCAGAGCATTACTCAATAACCCTGACCTTATTCTGGCCGACGAACCCACCGGCAATCTCGACCCTGATACCGGTGCGCAGATAGTGGCACAGCTTCACGAGATTGCCGCCTCGGGCACCGCAGTGATTATGGCTACCCACAATCACGCCCTGCTCGACACCTTCAGCGGGCGCGTGGCTGTGATCGAAAATAAAAATCTAACATTCAACACCTGATAGTTTTTTACATATCCCCGAAATGAAAATTCTCAAGTTTGGAGGAACATCGGTAGGCTCTCCGGAGCGCATCAAACACGTGGCTCGGCTGTGTCTTGAATCCGGCCGCAATGTTGTGGTTCTGTCGGCTATGTCCGGCACCACCAATTCCCTGGTTGAAATATCGGATTATCTGCACAAAGGCAATGTGCCCGGCGCTCAGGAAACCATCAATGCCCTGCGCCAGAAATACCGCGCTGTGGTAGATGAACTGCTCCAGCCGGGGGTGATTCGCGACGAAACCGCCGCCGAAATCGAACATCGCTTCAACTACCTGAGTCAATACGTCGAGGGCGACTTCACTATCAAGGAAGAAAAAGAAATTCTGGCCTGCGGCGAGCTAATAAGTACAGCTCTGATGCACGCATATATGCGATCGTTGGGTGTGCGCGCCGTGATGCTCCCCGCCCTGGAATATATGCGCACCCTGGAAGGCGGTGAGCCGGATATGAAACACATTGCCACTCACCTGCGCCGGATGGTGGATTGCGAGCCCGATGCCGATATTTGGATCACTCAGGGCTATATCTGCCGCAACTGTCACGGCGAGATTGACAATCTGCGTCGCGGTGGTTCCGACTATTCAGCATCGCTTATCGGAGCAGCTCTCAACGCCGAGGAAATCCAGATATGGACCGACATAGACGGCATGCACACCGGCGACCCGCGTTATGTGCGCAACACCCGTCCCGTGAGCCGTCTGCACTTTGAGGAAGCCGCCGAGCTGGCCTATTTCGGCGCTAAAATTCTGCATCCCACATGCGTGCTTCCTGCCAAGCTGCACAATATCCCGGTGCGTCTGCTCAACACCATGCAACCTGAGGCCCCCGGCACCCTCATTGCCAACTTTCCGCCCGACGGCACCATCAAGGCCGTGGCTGCAAAAGATCCGGTGACCGCAATTAAAATCAAAAGCGGACGTATGCTGCTGGCCTACGGCTTCCTGCATCGTGTGTTTGAAACCTTCGATAATTATAACACCGCCATTGATATGATGGCTACGAGCGAGGTGGGAGTGACCGTAACTATCGACAACACCGAGCACCTTGCTGATATAATCGATGAGATAAAAACATTCGGTACAGTGACTGTAGATCACGATATGGCTATTATTTGTGTCGTTGGAGATATGGACTGGACCAGCGGCACAGATTATGCTGCCCGCGCCGTGGATGCCCTGCGCGAATTGCCGGTCAAGATGATTTCATACGGTGGCAGCAGTTACAATATCTCAATGCTTGTGCGCGCATCTGACAAGGTGGCCGCACTGAATTTGCTTAACGAAAAATTATTCTGACACGATGGTAAAACATATTGTTACATTTAAACTTACAGGCACACCCGAGCAACGCCTTGAAGTGGCGCGTAAATTTCGCGATGCCCTGGTCGCCCTGCCTGCCGTGATTGAACCTCTGCAAAGCATCGAGGTGGGAATCAACGAAAATCCCGGTGAAGATTGGGACGTGGTGCTCACGGCCGTGGTGCCCACAATGGCCGATGTGGAAGTGTATGCAAAACATCCGGCTCACGTAGCTGCTGCCGGCCTGCTCGCCGGACACAAGGAAGCGCGCGCCTGCGTCGACTATAACTTCTAATCCACTTACCCTTAGACGCCTTCGATAGCTATGAACGATTATGTAGAGTATCGCATCGACCTGACCCCGATGCCCGGAGAGGATGCTACCGACCTTCTGGCCGCCCTGCTCGGCGAGGTGGGTTTTGAATCTTTTGTTCCCGACGAAAACGGACTCACCGCCTACGCTCCGGTCAAATTGTTCGATGCTGATGCGGCTCGTGCTGCAATCGCTGATTTTCCGTTTGACACCGAGATGGAGATTTCGTATAAGGTAATCGAGGGTCAGGACTGGAACAGCGAGTGGGAGAAAAACTATTTTCAACCCATCGTGGTGGGCGACCGCTGCGTGGTGCACAGTTCGTTTCACACCGATGTCCCGCAAGCTAAATATGATATAGTTATCGACCCCAAGATGGCATTCGGTACCGGACACCACGCCACTACGTCGCTGATGCTCGACCGCCTGCTGGATATGGAACTTGACGGCCTGGGCGTGATTGACATGGGCACCGGGACAGGCATCCTTGCTATCCTTGCGGCAATGCGCGGGGCGCATCCGGTCACCGGTATCGAGATTGATCCGTTCGCCCAGGTGAATGCCGTTGAAAATGTGGCTCTTAACGGTCATCCCGAAATAGAGATGATAGCCGGTGATGCCACGGCGCTGGCCCATGTGGCAGCTGCCGATGTGTTTCTTGCCAACATCAACCGCAACGTTATCCTTGCCGATATTAAGGAATATGTGTCGCGCCTGAAGCAGGGTGGAGTGATGTTCCTGAGCGGATTTTATACTCAGGATGTACCGATGGTGCAGCAAGCCGCTGAAGATTGCGGACTCGCGGCCGATGGTTTCACCTCGCGCGACAACTGGGCTTGCCTTAAATTACTGAAGTTATGATTCGTCGCCTCGCATTTCTGATAGCCGGAATTTTTGCAACTCTTATGGTTGCCGCAGTGGAGCCATCCGACTCGCTGCGCGTGCAGGTAGGTGTGGAGATCACCATGCCCGACGGTACGCGCGTGATACGTCAGGTGAATACAATGATTCCTGACCCGGGTCCCGATGCGTCTGTGGCTACCTTGGTGAATCTCGCGGCGGCGAAGCTGTCGCCCGATTATCGCCCGGTGGAAGTGCGAGAGGTGAAAGTAATAGAGACAAAGGTGGTTGAGGTGCCCGTGGCTCCCGAATCTGTTGCCCCTGAGCAGGTGGGTCAGGTGGTTGAGGGTGTTGCCACGGTTCAGATTGAGGAATGTGCCGAGGATGTAGATAGCTTGACAGGACAACCTATTGTTCCCCTTTTGCCCGCTGATAGCGTTGAAATTCAGCCTGCTAAACCTGTTCGGCGGCATTACGACCGCCACGCTTGGGATCCCATTGCACCTGACGCCGTGCGCATTGTGCGATTTGCATGGGGTGCCGATGTGGGTTCGTCGGTTGACCTTAGCGGTAATGATATGACTTCGGTTGACATAAATATGTGCTTTGGGATGACCTACCGCTGGCTGATATTCGCCGGTGTAGGGGTAGGGGCGCAGATGTCGTTTAACAATTCCTGTCGCACATATCCCGTATATCTGAACCTGCGCACCGATTTTTCACGCAAGGTGCTTCCTATCTTCCTGGATATGAGGGTGGGATCGGCCTTCAATTACCTGCCGGGAAATATTAATCAGCAGGCATTGTTCGCCTCACTGTCCTTGGGTTTCAATATGGCCACAGGACGCACATTCCGCAGCTATATTATGTGCGGATATACCTATAACGGACGCGGAGATGTTGATTCGGAAATTGGCTTAATGCGCTTTCCGGCCCTGTCATTGGCCTCTGTCCGACTTGGAGTTCAGTTCTGACAACATCAGTCGGAATTGCCCCTTGCCGCGTGTGGCTGTGGTATAGCATACGGCGTGTGTGGGGCAGATGTGATAGCATCGCAGACACAGCGTGCAGTTTTTGCCCCATTCGGGGTGCGACTCGGTCATAGTTATATTCTCTAATGGACAGTTGCGGGCGCATACGCCGCAGCCGCAGCAATGGCTGTCGGCAAAGAACGGGTCTGGCGACATCGCAAACCGTTTGAACCACGGATATATAATCCCCGATTTAATGGCCGCGAATGATCCCGGCACCACATCGTTGGGCGCCGGAATGCCGGTGTCGCAAGCAGTGCGGATTGCATCCGCGATTATTTGCACACGCGGGGTGGAATCCTTGATTTTCTGCTTGGCGAGTTCGAGGGGATCGACATCAAACCCCTTCATAAGCACGTATGTATTAGGCATCTGCACCGAAAAAGCACCCATCGCACAGTAGCCGCGTGCCTCGGCTTGCTTGGCCCAGTGGCGGTCGGCGCGGCCAATATCATCGCCGCACGTGGCTACCATAAATGCCGGCAGGCCGCCGCCCGGAGCAGCATTTGCCATACACTTTTTTACAACCGGAGGCAACCCCCAGGAATAGATAGGGAACACCCATATCAGGCGACCATCTGCCGGGGTGTCCACATCGCAAGGAAGCTCAACGATCTCATCGCCCAGCCGCTCCTGAAGCAGGCGGGCCACGTGCATCGAATTACCTGTACCGCTGAATACTGCAATCATGATTTCTGAGTGTTACGGATTACGACCTTGGTGGCGCCAAATCCATATTCGCGGAATGATGCGTCACTTACGTCGTGACCCTTGTAGCGGTAATTAAGTTCCTTCATAATGGCCTGACGCAGCACACCTTCACCTTTGCCGTGAATGAACACTATGGGTCGGCCGATATTGCGCAGGTTGGCATCCATTATGCGGCGGAACGTATCGATCTGATAGTTAAGGATGTCAGAGGTAGATAGACCCGCCGTGGTGTCAAGTAGCGCAGATGCGTGCAGATCCACTTCGAGCAGCGATCGCGCTTCGTCGCGGTTGGCTTTACGTTGTACGGGGCGCGCGCGACGCCGATCCTCGCGTTGCTTCTCACGCATTGATTCCTCCAAAGCCTTGGTATCCATAACCGGCGCCGATACGGCAGCATCATTTGTCACGATTTCCAGCGCGAGCACCTTCGAGTCGAAATAAGGATTTTCGCCAAAGCAGTGGAGCCGTGCAAATTTAGTGGCGTCGATGCGTTGCTCAAAGTTTACCGGATTCTTGCGCACGTATGCAGTCTTGGTCTTGAACGGAATGGCCTGAACCGAGATACGGTCGATTTCGGGGAGGTCGGCAGTGGTGAGTTCAAATAAAAATTCCTGAATTGCAGGCTCGATGAGTCCGGCAAAGCGCAGAGTCCATTTCTCGCTTTCGCGCGCACGGGTGCTCACGCTCATATACATAGAGAAATTGGAATCATTCACCACGTATGCATCAAAAGACGTAGTGCTAAGGTGTTTCAAATCAGCCGGTTCGAAAGCTAAGACCATGGTGATGCGTTCGCCCTCGGGCGTTTCCACCACTTCCGGCAATGCCTCCTTAGGCTTTTCAGGCGCGGCCTTGGTAGGCGGAGCAGGTGTGCCTCCCTTGGCGGGTTGCTCACGGGCATAGAAAGAATCGCCCGAAGCCACTACGACACATTCCTTGACAAGAACCGGTGTCTCAAACCCGTCATCGTCAACAAAAGCCAATTGACCTTCGATTTTCACAACTTTACCGCCGCCCACCGAATTGAGGAAGCGCACTGTATCTCCAACTTTTAGTGCCATAACATTCGTTTTAGAAAAAGAACAAAAAATCCGAATGCAAAGTTACAAAAAATCCCGCCGAAGCAAATTCCATACCCGTTACAATGCAACCACAGACCCGTGACATTGCCGCCACGTAATTGTTACATGGTTAAACTATTGTTAACAGCTATCCATCCCATAAAATTTTACCTCCCCGGCCTATATTTTTTGAAATTGGATATACAGTATGGCTTGAACCACGCGTCGGCCCTTATAGCATTGATGCTATTTGTTTTTCAACCGCTGTACGTATAAATGAGTTTATTGAAATACCGGCTTGTTTTGCAAGGTAAGCGATATGGCTATGCATATCGGGGGTTAGGCGGACATTAAATGTACCGGAATAACTTTTATGTGGTTGAATACCTTCTTCCTTACAATAGGAGATATAATCATCAACCGCTTCATGGAACGCGTTGGTGAGTTCGCTGACACTCTCGCCTTCAAAATTCACCAATCCATCAATACCTTCAATCTTACCAAAAAATACATTATCGGCTTCGCTAAAGGCTACAGAACCCAAAAAACCTTTATATTTCAGAGTGTTCATATCAATTTTTCATTTTTTAGATACTCGAATACTTGTTTCATTGCATAACCTTTTATAATATTTCCCGGATGAGGTTTATGGAGCATTATCGGACGTTTACCGTCTCCTTTAAACACTACACGAGAACCTGATGTTTTGCCTTTATTGTTAGGTTCATATCCCAGAATGACAAGCAGGCGATACATTTCATCCCATGTAAAATCATTAGGCAATGAAATAAATCTTTGAATGAGTTTCTCTTTGGTCCCCATTTCTAATTTTTTGCAAATGTAACTAATTTTCAGTTGCAAAACAAATTTTCAACGATAATTGTGAACAAACAAGAGTGGTAACTCTTTGGGAGACCGTGCAGATGATAATATATAAATGGAAGGTCTTGGGATATTATTTTTTTGTCTTGGCTGGGGCGCGTTAAGTTAATGACTACGCTCGCAGAAAGGGTTTGTCGCTGATGGTGGAAAGAGCGTAAACGGCAAAATTTACCGGATTATTATGTTAATAAATCTTAAATGGGGGGGGTAGTGATATTTTCAGTATCTTTGCAGTATCACGTTATCTAACTGCAAATTACACCTTATGAAATCACACTTTTTACGTATAATCACACTCCTTACCGTCTTTCTACCCCAGCTGCTCCCGGCACAGACCTTCGTCGGTTCCTACACCTCCGAGGGCGATCCGGTGTATTACACAGTAATCAACACGACACAGAAAACCTGTAGAACCAAAGCTGGGACTACATCGGAAGCCGGGCACACCGGTTTGCGTGGAGATTTGCCAATACCTGAAAAGGTTATTTGCAGTGAGGATGGGCAAGAATATACCGTGGTTGAGGTCGGTTCGCATAGTTTTAGTTCTTGCGACGGGCTGACCGGATATAGCCTTCCGGAAACTATAAAAACCATTCAAGATTATGCTTTTTACAACTGCACCGGCCTTAAGTGCGATATCCAAATCCCGGGAAATCTGATATACCTGGGTGCTTTTTCCTTTAATAAATGCCAAAACCTTACAGGACCGTTGATTATTCCTGATGGAATAATCAGGATTCCCCAGTATGCCTTCTGGTATTGCGAAAATATAGAATCGGTTAAATTGCCCTCAAAGCTCCAGACTATTGAAACATGTGCGTTCCGCAATTGTCATTCCCTCTCAGGGCCGCTGGAGCTACCGGAGACATTGACAACCCTGGCTGTGCTGGCATTCGAGTACTGTACCAAATTAACAGGCGATTTAATTATTCCGGAAGGTGTGAAGGTAATAAACGACAATGTATTTCACGGATGTTCAGGATTCAACGGCAAATTAGAGTTCGCGTCCGATGTCGAAACAATAGCCAGGGGGGCATTCAGTGGTTGCAGTGGATTGGTTGGGCCGTTGGACCTTCCATCCACAGTTTCCTCAATAGGAGCTAATGCATTCCAAAATTGCTCAAATCTAACCGGCGAATTGCCATCTCTTGAAAATTTATCCACTATTGAAGCAAATATATTTTCCAATTGCCAGAAATTAACAGGTAGTATAATCTTACCGACGGATATAACGTCGCTCGGGGAATCTTGCTTTAACAATTGTAGTGGTTTAACGGGTCAATTGGCAATTCCCGAGACTGTTAAAACCATTGGAGAAAGTGCATTTGCAGGTTGTACCGGACTGACCGGAGATTTAATACTGCCCGAAGGATTGACGAGTATGGGAGTGGAGGCATTTAAAGGCTGCGCTGGCTTTACTGGTGATTTACGAATCCCAGATGCTATTACAAGTATCGCTAATAATGTCTTTCAAGGATGTTCCGGCTTTGATGGCGTGTTATATTTACCGGAATCACTAACGAGAATTGGAACATCTGCATTTAATAATTGTGTAGGTCTGAAAGGAAGTATTACCTTTCCGGAAACTCTTAAAGAAATCGGTTCTTCAGCCTTCCATAATTGCTCCGGTCTTACAGGTGATTTATTGTTGCCCGATGCAATCACAAGACTCAATGAATATGCCTTTGATGGTTGTTCCGGATTTAACAGACATCTTAAATTGCCTGCAAATCTAAAAACTATATCTCAGTGCGCGTTTCGTGGTTGCAAAGGCCTTATCGGTGAATTAGATATTCCGGAAACCGTGACAACCATTGGTCAATACGCATTTGCCGATTGTTCCGGGCTTACAGGAGTATTGAAACTTCCAAATGTTATTACAGAAATTGGATGGTATACTTTCTCGAATTGTTCAGGCTTCACTGGCGATTTGATACTTCCTGACGGAATTAAGACAATCGGCAGCTACGCTTTTCAGAAATGTAAGGGCTTTAACGGAATCCTACATTTACCTGAGGAACTTAACGAAATTCAAAGCTATGCTTTTACCGGATGCTCAGGATTTACAGGTGATCTTAAAATACCTGATAATGTTACGTCCATAGGGAATAATGCGTTTCAAAGTTGCAGTGGATTTAATGGATCTTTAATCTTGCCCAATTCGATAAAGGGAATCTCCACGGCAGTCTTTTCCGGATGTTCCGGACTTTCAGGCGAGCTCAATCTTCCCGAAGGCCTTACTTCTATTGGAGTCAATGCTTTTTCCGGATGTTCCGGATTTACGGGTAATATTAAATTTCCTGCTAATCTTATTTCGCTGGGTAATACTGCTTTCTATAATTGCACAGGGTTCGATGGTCGTATTATTTTTAATGAACGACTTAAGACAATAGGAAGTGGAGCTTTTAACGGTTGTACTAATTTAACCGGAAATTTGGAATTTACGGAGTCGCTAATTTCGATTGGAGGTAATGCTTTTCAAAATTGTAGTGGTTTAAAGGGCGATTTATACTTCCCTCAAAGTATCACATCACTGGGTCAATACGTTTTTTTCAATTGTACGGGACTGGCATCGGAATGTATTTTTACTGAAAAGCTTGAATCAGTTGGAAAAGGTACTTTTTCAGGCTGCAATGCCATAAAAAAATATGTGTCGCCAAATCCTATAGTTCCGGAATCTGATGCCACATCTTTCCCCGCGCTTACTCCCAAAGCGAAGCTTTATGTGCCGGCTGAGGCTGTGGATGATTATAAGGCTGCACCCGGGTGGCGGAATCTGGAGATTGAGGCGATTGTGGAGTGTGAGTCTATTTCGCTCAGTAATAATAGGTTGTATATGAATCTTGGGGCGAGTGAGCAGCTTGCGGCTACGATTGAGCCGGAGGATATTACCGACCCTCGCATATTTTGGGAGTCGTCTGACCCGTCGGTGGCTACGGTGGACGCACAGGGGCGTGTGACGCTGCTGACCGACGGCGTGGCTGAGATTAAGGCCCGATGTGGGGCACAAGTGGCTGTATGCCAGGTGGCTAAGTATGTGCCGGTGTCGGCATTGAAACTATCCGAAGGGGCAGCTACGGTTATTGAGGGTCGTGAGCTGGCGTTAGTGGCCACGGTTGAGCCGGAAAACGCTACATATCCGCAGGTTACGTGGGAGTCGTCAGATCCTGCTGTGGCCACGGTGGATGCTTATGGCACGGTGACGGGCGTGTCTGTGGGCGAAACCACCGTCACCGCTCGCGCCGAGAATATCGAGGCGGTGTGCAAGCTGTCGGTGCTCCCCATCCCCGTTGAGACTGTGGAACTTGACGCTACTGCCATCGTAATTCATATCGGTTCGACCACCCAACTTTCGGCCACTGTGGGACCGGATAATGCCGCCGACAAAACAATCACCTGGGCATCGGATAACGAGGCTGTGGCGAGTGTGGATGCCAACGGATTAGTTACGGCAATGTCGGTGGGTAAGGCCAACGTTACGGCCACGAGCCACAACGGTATCGCGGCCACCTGTGAGGTGACGGTGATTCCGGTGGTGGCCACGGGGTTGCAGATGAGCGACGAGAGTATGACCCTCACCCCCGACGCGTCTAAGAAGCTGACAGTCACCATCCAACCCGAAAATACAACAGACCGTAGCGTAACGTGGAAGTCGTCAAATACGGCAGTTGCCGAGGTGGATTCCGAGGGCAAGGTGACCGCCCTGTCGGTAGGTACGGCCACCATCACGGCCACAAGTCACAACGGACTGACCGCCACGTGCGACGTAACTGTTGAACCGGTTGAGGCCACGGCCATCGAACTGAGCCATACGGTGGTGATAATGGATTATGCTGATAAAGTGACACTTACAGCCACCGTGCTGCCCGAAAACGCAACCGACAAGACCGTGACCTGGGAGTCGTCAAATACGGCAGTTGCTAAGGTGGATTCCGATGGCAATGTGACCGCCGTAGCTGCCGGAACCGCCACAATTACAGCCACTTGCGGAAATGCGACGGCAACGTGTGAGGTGACAGTCAACCCAGTCGAGGCCCGGGAAGTAAATTTGAGCGACACTGAGCTGGCTCTCTACTGCGGTGATACACACCAACTTACGACCACCGTCCTGCCTGAATACACCACCGATAAGACTGTGACGTGGGAATCCTCAAATCCCTCAGTGGCCACCGTGAGCCTCGCCGGATTGGTAACAGCCGCCGACCGGGGCCAAGCCATAGTGACCGCCACTTGCGGCTCGGTGAGCGCCACCTGCATCGTGACGGTGAGCTATCAGCACGTGATAATCAACGAGATAGAGTACGAAATCAATCCCGCCACCGATCCCGCCACGGCAAGTGTATGCGGTGGTGAGCCCAATGGCAACGGCGAACTCAACATACCGTCCCCTATTCAGTGGAATGATGTGGAGTATAATGTAATATCAATCGCGCCGCAGGCTTTTGCCGACGATGCAATCACGTCGGTGGTTCTTCCAGAGACGATGCAGACGGTTGGAAACCAAGCCTTTGCACTATGCCCCAACATAGCCACCGTGACCGCGCTGAGCACTACGCCACCGACCATGGACGACGATGGCTTTGCAGCCGATGTATATAACAATGCCCAACTGAAAGTGGTCGGCAGTGCCGTGACAGACTACCAAAATGCCCCGGGCTGGCGATCCTTTGCCACAATCAAGGACAAGGACGGCGGTATGACCGGCATAGCCGATGCAGCAACGACCGAAGCCGTAACCATCCACGACGGCAAGATCACCGCTCATACCACCATCAAAGTGCTGACCCTGAACGGTCTGACTATCGCCACGCTATCCGAAGGCACCACCATTGACACACTCCCGGCAGGATATTACATCATCGTAGCCCCCGTCTGCGCCATCAAGGTCAGATTGTAAGAAGAGCGTCCGGCGTGTTGTAGTCAAACAGCCTCCAGCGCGGCGCAAGCACCGGGAGCGACGCCGCTTCGCGGTGTCGACGAACAGCTGGACGGCTACCGCGCTGATTTCCAGCAAATTGGTAGGGGCGCAAAAATTTTCGCGTCCGCGTCCGGATGGCCCACCGCCCGACATCCCTCCGGCGCGCGCACTACACTGCTCCATAGGAGAGTGCACCCCGTCCGGCGGGGGACGCAAAATTTTTGCGTCCCTACAATACGCTGTGAATCAGCTTGTTATAGTGTTTAACTATAAAAAAGACGACACTGTGGATTGGCGTCGTGCCCGGTGTGTGCGCCCGGTGGGAGGGGCGTCATTATTTGGGGTTGTTATTCTTCTTGGGTTAGGCGGGTGAAGAGGTTGCGGAGGGCGCGGGTGCGCAGGGTGTAGGTGGCGATGATAGCTTCTTCGTCGCTGTCGAGACCGCGGGCATCGAGGCCGCAATGTTGGCAGTATTCGGTGCCCGGGGCGTTGGGGTGTCCGGCGGGACATACGTAGCGGTCAGAGGAGCCAAGGAGTGTGCGATATTTTACGATGCGGGGCACTCGTGGCAGGGCGTCGAATCGCGCCAGCAGGTGTTCCATAGCCGTGACATCGGCTTCTTCATATTCGTCTTGATATACATTCAGTAGGCTCACACACAGGTGCAGATCGCCATCGTCAAGCACTCGCTGGAGATGGATGGCAGAATGCAGTCCGGCCTCGCGAATAAGGTGAACAGCAGCGTCGGTATAGGTGTAAAGGTCGCCATATATGGCATCGAGGGCTTCGGCGCGCGGGGCCACGGCAAGGTATTCGGGAAATCGCTGCTCAATGAGGTCGTGATAATGGTCGCGGTCGAGGTCAGAGGCCATACAAGCATCGAGATATAGCTTGTAGAGGTGATCAACGAGTCCGCCCAGGCGGTTTTCTATGATGAAATCCCAGTCGGCTTCCGAGGGATATGCACCATCACATCCAAGGGCGTCGGCAATGCGCAGACGCCCTTCTTCAATTAATAATTCAGAGACAGAAACGGTCAACGGCATCTATAGATACGCTCTTCGGTTATCACCATAGTAACGGGGACATCGTGCGCGTCGGGCTCGATGTCGTCGGCCATCTGACATTCGTAAGCCACGCCGATTGTGGTGGCGCGGGTATCGTGCAGCAGGCGGTCGTAGAATCCCTTGCCACGGCCGATGCGATTGCCGCGGCGGTCGTAAGCCACACCTGGCACAATAATTAGCTCTACGTCGCTGATGTCGGCGGTGTCAGTGCCGTCGGGTTCCTCGATATTGAAGGCACCAAGATGGAGACGGCTTTTATCGTAGGGCAGGATTTCAAGATTCACCCCGTTTACGCGGGGCAGATAGAAATGCTTGCGCGACTGCCAGCGGTCGAGAAATTCGCGAGTGGATACCTCGTCGGGCAGTGAATGATACATCAATATATGATCGGACATCATAAATGCGGCAGTCTGTTCGAGCAGACGGAACAGGCGGTCGGCGGCTGATGCGCGGTCGTCGGATGAGAGCAGGCTCTTGCGGGCTTTAACTCGTGTGCGGATAGCTTCTTTGTCCATAATCTACTACTGTTTTATGTTTAGCTCCACGCCACGAGAAATTTGCGAAATGGCTTCGTTGACCATCTGGTCGCGGCTGTTGATCACCTGATAGAAAGCATCGACGCCGAGTATGTCGCGGGCAATGTGAGCTGTCAGTAGGTTAACAATCAGGTCGGCCGAATTGTTTATGTAATACCAACGGCGTGCCACGCCGCGGTCGGCAGCGTATTTCACGAAGGCCCAGAGCAATACGTCGTGGCTTGGGAGTTTGGCCAGAAGTTCGTCGACGGAGCGACATTCGCTAAGCTCGGCACGGTTGAGGTCGGCATATTCAAAGGCAAATGAGGTGATCAAACCGCCATTGGCCACTTTAAGATAATATGAAGTAAAGCCGGTGGTGTCGGAAGCCACAAATACATCGGGCATAATGCCGCCGCCGCCATAAACGGGACGGCCACCCACCGTGAGGAACATATCTTCGGAATTAATCTTGACAGAATCGGCATTGAACAGTTCGCCCGATGCCATTCGGCCCGATACTTCGCTTTCATATTCTTCAAGATCGCCAGGGACGAACGCTTTCTGGATCGAGCGCCCCGAGGGGGTGTAATATCGCTGAACGGTAAGGCGAATTTCGGAGCTGTCGGGCAGGCCGATTCTATGCTGCACGAGTCCTTTGCCATAGGTGCGGCGGCCTATGATAAGGCCGCGGTCGTTGTCCTGCACGGCGCCGGCGACAATTTCGGATGATGAAGCAGTAAATTCATCCACCAACACCACCAGAGGCACATCGGGGAACAGGGCGGAGCCGTCGGCCTGCCAGTGAGTGTCGTCCTCGGAATGCCTGCCACGCACCGATACGATGTCGCTACCGGCGGGAAGCAATTCGTTGGCTATAAGTATGGCTTGGTCAAGCAGTCCGCCGCTATTGTCGCGCAGGTCGAGGATGAAACTTGTGGCGCCGTTGTATCGCAAGTCAGTCATAGCCTGCATAAATTCAGAGTGGGTGTTGGGCGCAAACTTGCTCAGGCGCACATATCCCACAGAATCATTAAGCAGATACGAAGCCTCGATGCTCACCGAAGGAATCGCATTGCGAGTGAGCGTAAACGTCAGCGGCTCCGGCTCGCCGGGACGCACTACGGACAGAGTTACCTGAGACGATTGCTCACCGCGGAGGCGTGTGAACACTGTTTCTTCTGTAATATCCTGCCCGAAAAGAGTGTGGCCATCGACGGCCACGATACGGTCGCCTGGCATCATACCCTGCTGCTCGGCGGGACCGCCGGCAATGACCTCGACGACGCAAACAGAATCGTTGAGAATCTGGAAATGAATACCCACCCCGAAAAAGGAACTTTCGAGGTCGCGGCCGGCGCGTTCGCGTTCGGCGGCAGAGACGTACACACTGTGAGGATCCAGATTTTTAAGCATCATGGGGATTGTCATCTCCACGAGCGAATCCATATCCACCGTGTCCACGTAATCATTCTCGATAAGGCGGAAAATCTCGTTCATCTTGGCCTGGGCGGGCGAAATATCGTCGCCGTCGGCCAGCAGATAGCCGAGCCACATACCACCGCAGAACAGCGCCGCCCCGATCAGTGGCAGCCAACTTATCAAGCTGCGCCGGCGAGTAGTGTTTTCAGATGAATCATTCATTCTCAATTTCCGGAATATGAACACATTCCACACCGGCACGCTCCAAGAGGTCGACACCGTCGGTGAGGCGGTACAATTCATTGAACACCACGCGACGGATGCCTGCCTGAATAATCAGCTTGGCACACTCGACGCATGGCGAAGCCGTGATATAAAGCGTGGAACCCTCGCTGGAATTATTGCTGCGGGCCACCTTTGTAATGGCGTTGGCCTCGGCATGCAGCACGTAAGGTTTAGTGATTCCGGAGTCGTCCTCGCACACGTTTTCAAACCCCGCCGGTGTACCGTTGTATCCGTCGGAGATAATCATCTTGTCCTTGACGATAAGAGCGCCCACCTTGCGACGCTTGCAATATGAATTTTCGGCCCAGATGCGAGCCATGCGCAAGTAGCGGCGGTCCAGAATATCCTTCTTATCGGTGTTGTTTTCCATAAATCGCGATTTCGCTGCAAAGATAGTGAAATTTCCACAAACCATTGCAACCATATTGATAAAATTGCACATCAATATATAAGTAACTCTCAAAGATTAGTTGATATTATGGGCTATATTTTAAACCCTTCGGGCCGATATATCCTTGCTTGTCTTGACGCGCCTTTTGTTCTTTTCGCTCAGTGAGGTAGCTCGCTACGCTCCTTTGCTCAAAGGACAAAATGCATCGTCAATCCTACACA
>CAZHDH010000007.1:0-11199 GCA_964531245.1 uncultured Bacteroides sp.
ATATTCTCAGTTGAGAACAATATCGGAGAGTCATCCTCTTCGCAACCTGTAAAGATGATAGCAATAATAGGTAGTAAGATTGATAGTATTTTTTTCATAAGAATGTAATGCTTTATTAGCTGCAAAGTTACTTATAATTTGCGAGAAATCAAAGGAATACTTCAATATCATTGACTTCGCAGATTAAAAACAAGTGCGAATTTACAAAATCTCGTTAAAGGAACTTGCTAATATGATCGATGTCTCCGGAAGGACTCTTGACCGAATAATTCCCTCAATGAAAGGGAAAGGTATAATTAAACGGATAGGTTCAGACCGAAGTGGACATTGGGATATAATCAAACCATTGCACCAAAAAGAGCCAACCTATTCGGAACTTTAGGCTCGTCAAGCCTGCCCAAGGCGTAAGTCAATGGAGAAAAGTGGGGGAGGTGAAAATTCGGCGGAACGTATTACCTTTTGCTCCCATTGTATAGTCTCAGGTGAATAGCGGTTTTTTTCCTGTTGACTTGAAGATGTTTGCCTATCATTAGTCTCACAGCCTCGAAATCCTAATATCTTGCGATTCTTTAAACTTGCAAAATTATCTGAAAATGGCGGTTACGGCATTGATAAGATAAATGAGTGGAAGCAACTTACCGGAAGTGAGGTGACAATCAACAGTAGCATTACATATTCAGAGGTCAAATTTTTAATGCCAATTAACACCAATCAACGCCAATCAACGCCAAATGGCGTTGAAAATGGCGCTAATAATGACGTTGAAAGTAAGATTTTGGCATTAATTGGCGCTGATAACAAAATCTCGTTAAAGGAACTTGCTAATAAGATTGATGTCCCCGGGAGGACTCTTGACAGAATAATAACCTCAATGAAAGGGAAAGGTATAATTAAACGGGTAGGTTCAGCCCGAAGTGGACATTGGGAAATAGTCAAGCCATAACACTATCGCTGTACACCTCGTTTTATAAGGAAAATGAACATCACAAGATAACAAGCCTCTCAGGTGCGCGGTAGAAACCTCTTCTGCGCTATCCCATTAGCCGCAGTAGGGGCCTGAGATAAACCAAACCCTCTGCGATAACCTCAAAGTTGCTCATCGAAATGAAGGTTGAGGTCGGAAAAATAAAAGTCCATAACTTGCTGATATTTTCTTAGCCAAGGCAAAGCGCCAAGGCGATGACAGCGAAGTTATGGACTTTTATTGTGTGGAAAAAGGGGCGGATTTACTTATTATCGGATGTTCGGGGCATTCCGGTTGTCAGTACAAAATCAACAAAATTGAAGCGGACAAATGAGTATAGCATCAGAGACCGCAGTCCTAACACTCCACCCCGTGCTTCACTTCCGGCTCCTTCTTCCTGTTGGATTCTTACGTCAATTTCGGGAATTTCGGCAGTGTGTCCTCCCAATGAAATTTTCATATCAGAAAGCACGTAGCGTTCATTAAATTTAACGCCACCTATACCGGCTTGTCTAACGGTGTCTTTGATTCCGTTAGACAACACAAACTGTTTATTGTGTTCAAAGAATTCTTCGCCAAGAGTTCCGTAAGATGTATCGCCGGAGTCAATAAGCATCAGCAGTTGATTCTTATTGATTTCGCACTTGCAAAGGAAATTCCTTGTGCCCGCAAAGCACATATTTGGCTTGTTATCTGTCTTAACAGGGTCTGATGATATGGTCAAATTATTTGTAACGAAATCAAATGTTATGTCTTTAAGCTGTAGCATCAGATCGTTACCTATAATAATTTTGATTGCGTCGGCATACTGGGCAGCCTCCTCATTAACAGAAGACAAAGACATCGAGGCGACGGTAAAAGGCACGTCTTTAATAGTAATATTTCCTATTTGAAGCTCCTTGGCTATGGCTAAGTAGCCGTCTTGATGGCCTATGCCATCCACAGAAACTTTTGCACCGTCAAGAGGTACCAGACCATATTTTTCCGCCATTTCCGGAGAGATGATGCTGGATGCGCAGCCGGTGTCAAACATAATTTCGGCAGGTATTCCGTTTAGGTAGCTCTCTCTAAGTTGCATGATAACGCCTCCCTTTTCTTTCGGGCCCATAGGAACGATAGCAAAAGGCACCTTTCCGACGCTATCTTCCTTAAATTGAATCTGATAAGGATTATAAGCTGCCAGAGCTGAATACCAGTTGGACATTAAAGTAAGGTTAGAAACCGAAGCAGAATCAAGATATTCGCGGGTAGCATCTATGGTCTGTTTTATCATCGATGCAGCAAATTCATTTTCGCCCACTTTATTTAAGTCTTTGCCAAACATAACAGCGGATGAGATGAAATTATTCAGATCAAGATATTCCGATTGAGTGGTGAACAGTTCTTGAAATGCAGGGATTGATACGTCGGGGCGATTTAATTGGTAACCAATAAAGCCGCGAGCGGATACTTCGAGAAAGGGATGAATTGAGTCTTTAGGAACGGAATTGTAGATTGAATCAAGTGCGAACCAATCAGAATGATTTATCGCATTTAGAATCTTGTCATTGACTGACTGTGAATAGCCAATCAACGGAGTAATACCCGTAAGGGCATATAAAAGAAATTTTCGTAACATATATTGGATAGAAGTTTTTGGCAAGGTTACCAAAGACGGCGATTATTGAGAGAGAGATAGCTTACGCATAGGTGTTGTGAGTTTCGGTGCAAAGTTATCATTTTTTTATGACATAGCTCCCTATATAAGAAGAAAATTCGAGTATCTTAAGAATACCTCAAGATACGTAATATGCATTTGTCGCTGATTTTTGGCAAGCAAAGTTCTAAGTCTATGATGAGATATTTGCCGGGGGACGCGGCATAATGTGGAGCGTAGCCGGTAGCCGTGTAAACTTTTTTCTTGATCTGCTGAAATTTTTTGCTTAAATTTGCGTCATATTTAGAAAATCAAGTTCAAATTCTTATGCAAGAAAACTGGATTGTTTATATTACAATAGGAATTATTTTATATCTTCTGCTTTTTGTTTTCGACAAATTCCAAATTATAAAGTCGAAGCCCCTACGTTATTTCGTTGTCATATTCGGTGCGTCCATAATCTGTTGGACAGTGTATTATCTCACAGTTTGACGGTCACATCGGAGCTTGCGAAAATCGGTGTGGGTGAACCTCATTTAATTTACTTATATTTAAGATATGGGTATTGTTTATAAATCAAGAGTAGCGCGATGGTATAAATGGTTTTGTATTGGTATGACCATTGCTTTCGTGGGTTCGCTGTATTTATGCTATCAATCTACATGGATTCTGCTGATTAATGTCGTTTTTATGGGGATAGCCTTATTGATGATATATGATATGCTATTGCATACAGATTATACTATCAACGGAGATTCGTTGCATATTCGCTGCGGAGTCCTTTTCCGAATGGATTTGCCGATTTCCAAAATTTCCGAGATAACACATAAATCCACAATCCTTTCATCTCCGGCTTTATCGGCTAAACGAATAGGCTTAAGATATGGAAAAAGGAATGTAGTGTATGTGTCGCCGAAAGATCAAGAGGGTTTTATAACAGAATTAAAAAACATCAATCCTGACATATCTGAAAACTGACGCACTCAATGGTCTAAAGTCTGTTCATTTCGGCCTCGGCCGCCGTTGTGCCTTTATATTTGCTTTTGCGGGGATGGAAATTGTAGATTATGTTGAGTGCTACGCCTCGGCGGTCGTAACTTTGCCGTTTATCTACAAAAACGCCATAAGTGAGCATCGTCCAATCGTTGTTTGCAGTGTTTAAAATGTCTGTGGCAGAGAGTTTTACTGTGAGTGATTTATTCAAGAAAGTCTTACCTACGGATGCGTCCATAGTAAACCATGAGCCATGTAAGCGGTTGGTGTGCATATCACCCTGTGAGCTGCCGCTTATGTTTGCTGTGACAGTCCATCCATGAGGCAGTGCGAAAGTATTGTCAAAATAATAAGAGTATATCGGCTTGTTGTATCGGTTATTGACAATGGTGAGCCACTGACGGTACATTCCGGCTGTAACGCTTGGTGTCCAGAAATGTATGGGTCGGCTCCACACCAGGTATATACTTAATGCTGACACATCGATATTTACCGGGTGCATGAGTAATTGCAGATTGGGGGCGGAATAGAGCTGTTTTACAAATGCGTATGTGTCAAGAGAGCGAAGATAGTCGGCCTGGAGCATAAAGCCATTCCACATACCGAACACTTGTAAATCATGCAAGCGCTCGTCACGCAACCCCGGGTTTCCACCCTCGATTTCATGCAGTCCGGTATAATTGAGCGCACCTGTGAGTTGAGAGTAGGGTGGCTTGACAGTTGCCATTTTATAGCTGATGCTAAACTGTGATTCTTCATTGAATGAATAACCGAGAGAAAGATCGGGAGTGATCGTGTGGTCGCGGCGACTTATATGCTCGTCGCGCATACCGTTGATTTTGAAGTCAAAATCGACATATTCGTATCTGGCACCGGCTGAAAGAGAAAACTGTCCGAATATACGCGCCCACGACGCATAGAGGGCCACAGAGGTCTGCCGAGCGTCAGTTAAAGAAGATGGGATATATTCGCTTACTTCGGCAGTCAGCATACGGTAATCAAGAGAAGTATTAGTATAGCTGTCTTGTGTGCCTACTATAAATTCTCCTTTTCCAAGCGGAAAATTCAGATATAGCTTACCGGCCCAGAGCGTTGAGATACGTTTATCGGTCGAGTTGACTGATGGCGTCGGTGACTGTGGGTAAGTTGTTGCAACATCGGTGGCATCGGTAGCGCTTCGGAAATCGCCGTCGAAATGTAGGAGATACTGTTCAGCAAAAGTATTTTCATAATATAGCGATGCAAGGTGACTGTGTGCACGCACGTTCTCATCAATGCAACGTTCGATTGCCGGATTATTGTCAAGCCATTCGGTGCCGGAGTTGATAAAATCGCCACGTTCAGGATTATAACGGTAATAAGCGCCTAAGGATTGTGTGCCGTGTGAATAGTTAAATCCGCCCTTAACCACACCTGTCGTTGTCGGGAAAGAATTGAGTTGGCTGCTGCCAACAACCGTTTCTTTTTCCTCATAGACAAGAGTATTAGTTGTAGTTCCTCTATTTACTGAATTATTGTGGTTTGTCGTACCGTTTAAGAAAAACTCCCAATCACCGGTGCGATAACTCAAAGCGAGATAATCCATAACGGACCATTTGCGGCGGCGTTGCAGTTGGAATTGATCTGTCACTGACAGTCCTTGAACAAAATTACGGCGGGTAGTGATTTTAAGAACCGCGCCTGTAGTGCTTTGGTAAGAAGCCCCTGGAGTCATCAACAATTCCACTTTTTTTAAATTTGAGGAGAGTATATGCTGTAACTCAGACTCATCGCGCATCAGTCGGCCATCGATGTATATTTCAATATTGCTCTTACCGATAACCCCGACGGCATTGTCCGTCACCCTAATCATCGGTAATTGAGCAAGCACATCAATAGCATTACCCAGCTCGGCCAGGTTGGAACCGGGAATGGTGGTAACGAGAGTTGTTCCGACTATTTTAGTAGCCGGTTGTTTAGCTGTAACAATAACCTCCTGCAGCTGGTGCGTGAGGCTATCTGTAGCTACATTGTTCTGTGCATAACCGTTTTCAAAGAGAAACAATGCGGCCAGAATAGAAAATAGAAATTTTGTTTTCATGCCTTGCAAATTTTTCTGCAAAGCAAGTGAAAATATTTCGTCAGAGCTTAATTATTTGTCTGACTTTTATCTGACAAATACTGACTGTGTTGAAAATCAACTATTTATGCGAAGCTCGTATGACTCGCCCCTATTGCACACAATCTCCATATTGGTCTGGGCAAGAGCTATCTTTGTGCGTTTTACAAGGGTATAAAGCGATTCCTCGGCATTGCTTTTGTTACCCCAAAGAGATTCGCACAAGCAACTTTTATCTACCCTCATATCGGGTGCATCCAGGAGCATCTGTGCGAGTTGCCGCTGCATAGGGGTAAGTCTGATGCCATCAAGCGAGGGCGTGGTGTATTCTGTTTCTGGAATGTCGGTTTCTTTCCTTTTCCAGATCAACAGAGTTGCCGTCGATAGAATTGAAAGCGCGAACAGGGTTCCCGGTACGGTCTGATCCGAGGCATAGAACACGGAAGCCATAGAGCAATTCGCGTAGCCTTGAATTCGTATAGCCGGTCTGTCGGAAGTGCGTTCCGGTACAAGTATAATCGAGTCTGATGTTATCCCCGCATCGCTGATTTTATGAGAGGCATTCGCATTACCAACCAACGCAAGTGTAAAGTAGGCCTCATCCTTCAATAGAGGATTTCTGAAATTGATATCTGATGCCTGAAAAATCATAGGTTTATGGGTGGTTTCGTCCATGTGGCGTATGGCTGCTATAGTATCTGGACGAGTCCATAACTCACAATTATCATTAGCCAAAGCATATATAGCGTCATTAAGATCATTTGCGATGTTTCGCTTGGCATCTGAATATGAAAAGCAGCAAGTGATAACCGATGCAATCATAAAAGCCAACGGAACAAGAATTCCATAGCGAAGCGCCGAACCGGAATTGGTATCTGAATTAAACCCCTTCATGATAGTAGTTAAAATCTGCTTTTGTAATTCGGAAAAAGTGTTCTGTCCGGAGGTCTCCAAGAGGAGACGTTACATTATAATTGGTATGATGGTAGTATAAGCCGCATTTTTCGCAGACTCTTTTTGACTGATTATTGCCATCGTAAAACCCACACCACACAATGTCTAAATGTAAAACGTTGAAGCTGTGAAATAATAACGCTCTAACAGCTTCGGGGATTAATCCTTCACCCCAGTATGGTTTGCCAATCCAATAACCTATTTCTCCTTCACTAATTTTTTTTGATGTAGATTGTCGACTATTGTAGATCATTATTCCACAACATCCGATTGGTTCGCCGGTTTCCTTTACAACTACAGCATATATGTGAGGTGCGTTAAAAACTGTGCGAATAATTTCTCGGCTATTTTCAACCGAGGTGTGAGGCGACCACCCTGCAATAGGGCCGACTTTAGGGTCTTTGGCATATTTGTAAAGAGCGGAGGCATCTGATTCCTGCCACTGTCTTAGGATTAGTCTTTCTGTTTCAATCATTTTAATGGAGTTGGAAACTTGAAGATGTTGCTGATTTTCAAATAATTTATTAATGAGCCAATTCTTCAATAACCGCGAGGGCTTCTGATTGGTTTTCCTCTGTGGCGCCGACCTTAGCATAACGGACTATGCCATCTTGATCAACGACGATAGTCAATGGGAAGCCTTCTTTCCCGACGAGTGCAACTAAATCGGCTGCCTCCTGAAGATGTGTCCAGGTGAAATTATGTCTTGCTACAATTGGCAATATTTCTTCTTTATTATGTCGAGAGGCCGAAAGGAAAACCACATCGGGAAATCGCTCTTTCCATTGGGAGAGTTCCGGCATCTCGCGGCGGCAAGGTCCACATTCAGACTGCCAAAGGTTTATTACGAAAACTTTGCCCCTCAGGATTTCATTATTCCAAACATTATCATCAATGTCGGAGTATTCAAATTTCACAAATGGTTGGCCGACTTCTACGCCAATTCCTTCATATTCAGCTACTGTCTGTGGGCGGTGTCCGTTATAGTCGCGCAGCAATTTATCGGAATATTTAATATTTTCGGCCGGAATTGCACATGCCTTTATGGATGCTTCTAACACATAACCTTCGGGCAAATAAACTCCGACAACCCTATTGCCGTCGGGGTCTTTGAGCACAACCATTGATGAATTGCCGGGAATCAGAGAATGAGCCGGAGCTGTCTTATCAAAGAATAGACCATCAACAATAATGTATGCTTGTTTGAGGCTATCAGTAGATGATTGAGCATAGACGCCCACACAGCCAATTAATGACAAAAGAATTGAGGTAAAAAATTTCATTTGTGAAAGTTTAATAAAACCTAAGCTTTACTCTGTGCGGAATATTGAATATGCAAAGGTAATAAAAATGGATTGAAATGTCGTAAATAATTTGTAATTTTGCATTTATTATGAAATACGAGTTTAATTCAAGAGAAATTATGGTATCCACATCCTCAAAACCACGTATAGTGTTCCTTGATTATCTGAGGGTTATAGCGTGTTTTATGGTTATCCTTGTACATTCCTGCGAGTTTTTCTATCTGGGCGATGGCGGGGTTTCGTTTCGTTTGCCGTCAGACCGCGCCTGGGTTGCCTGGATAGATGGTGCTTTGCGCGAGGCTGTGCCTCTGTTTGTTATGGCATCGTCCTATCTGTTGGTTCCGCTCACGGGTTCTACATCCGAATTTTTCAAGCGTCGTATGTCGCGTGTTTTTATTCCGTTTGTTGTTTGGTCGGTGTTATATGCAACGCTTCCGGTAATGTTTGGAACTGTTCAAGGCGACATTTTCGAGCGACTCACGCGATTGACTTATACGTTTAATGAAGATAGTGGCCATCTGTGGTTTATTTATATGCTTATAGGAGTGTATCTTACGATGCCGATTATATCGCCGTGGCTCACCGTTGTGTCGCGTCGAGGCGAGCAGGCTTTCCTTGTGTTATGGTTTATAAGCACCTTCTGGGGCTATCTCCAGCCTGCCCTTGGCGATATTTGGGGTAAAGCGTTGTGGAACGATTTCCATACCCTTTACTATTTTTCAGGATTTATAGGATACGTGGTTTTGGCTCACTATATCCGCCAATATGTGAAGTGGTCGGCTGGTAAAACTATTGCGGTGGCATTGCCGCTCATAGCTGCGGGGTATATTCTCACTGCCGGCATTTTTTATAAGCACGCCGGGGAGTCGGCTGATTACGCCTATTGTGAGCAATCGTGGAACTTCTGCACCGCCAACGTCGCACTTATGACATTAGGTTGCTTTCTGCTTATACGTCTGATACGTTGCCGGATACCGATGGTATATACACCCGTCAAGGCCGTGTCAAAAGTCAGTTATGGCATATACCTGATGCACATCTTCGTGCTGGGTTTCGTTTACGAATTGCTTTCGCCATATTTGTCCACTCCGGTAGCTATTTTTAGCATTGCTGCAGTCACGTTTATCATTTGCATCGGCATCTGTCTTGCGCTTTCGCCGTTCAAATTCTCACGGTGGATAATCGGCTGAAGCCTATTGTCAATTTGCTCGTTTCGCCGTTTTTCACTACTTTTGCAGTGCTTTACAAAGATGTAGCATAATTTATGTCTGAAAACAATACTAATCAAAATATACCGGCGGGCGGCAATTCCGCTCCCCGTCGCCTCTTTATCGAGACTTACGGCTGCCAGATGAATGCAGCCGATAGTGAGGTGGTGGCCGCCATTCTGGGTATGGCCGGATATGAAATGGCCGACGATGTAGCCGATGCCGATGCCATTTTGCTGAATACCTGCTCTATACGCGATAATGCAGAGCAGAAGATTGTTTCCCGTCTGCAATATCTCGGCTCGTTGCGCCGTAAGCGTCACGGTAAGCTTATTGTGGGCGTTATAGGATGTATGGCCGAGCGTGTCCGCGACTCATTGATTAATGACCACGGCGTGGACGTTGTGGCCGGCCCGGATTCATACCTCGATCTCCCTGCACTCTTTGCAGCAGCCGAGGCCGGCAAAAAAGCGATCAATGTGGAACTCAGCACCACGGAAACATATCGTGACATTATTCCGCGTCGTATCGGTGCAAATCCCGTAAGCGGCTTTGTTAGCATTATGCGTGGCTGCAACAATTTTTGCTCATATTGCATCGTGCCTTATACCCGCGGACGCGAACGCAGCCGCGAGGTGAACAGTATAATCCGCGAAGTCCTCGACCTGCAATCGCGTGGTTTCAAGGAAGTAACACTGCTCGGACAGAACGTAAACTCCTACAGCTATACTGATGAGGACGGCAACACTACAGATTTTGCTACCCTGCTGGCTATGGTGGCCGATGCTGTGCCTGATATGAGGGTGCGATTCACCACCTCACATCCCAAGGATCTGAGCGACAGCGTGATCCAGAACATAGCCTCGCGTCCCAATCTTTGCCGTCATATCCATCTGCCGGTGCAGTCGGGGTCGGACAGTGTGCTGCGCGATATGAATCGCAAATACACCCGCGAATGGTATCTGGGCCGTGTGGCAGCCATACGCAGGGTGATTCCGGAATGTACTATCACCACCGATATGTTCACCGGTTTCCATAACGAATCAGAGGAGGATTTCCAGCAGACGCTTTCACTTATGCGCGAGGTGGGATTTGATTCGGCCTTTATGTTCAAATATTCCGAACGTCCCGGTACATTGGCATCGCGCTCAATGCCCGATAACGTGCCCGAGGATGTCAAGATCGATCGCCTCAATCGTATGATTGCGTTGCAGAACGAACTGTCGCTTGAATCAAACCGACGCGACATCGGCAAGGAATTCGAGGTGCTCATCGAGGGCTTTTCCAAGCGAAGCAACGACCAGCTCGTGGGTCGCACGTCGGGAAACAAGACGTGTGTACTTCCCCGAGGAAAACATTCTATTGGCTCTATGGCAAGAGTGCGTGTGAAAGACGCTACATCGGCCACGCTAATCTGCGAATTGGTCGACTAACAATACCAAGGTCATTTAAACACAGCGAAAAAATGTGTTTAAATGACCTTTCCTATAACCCTTCATTTCCATTTTGATATTTAACATTTCATCCACTATGTCCAAAAATCAATTTGCATCCCGCATCGGTTTGATAGCTGCCACGGTAGGCTCGGCCGTGGGATTGGGCAATATATGGCGCTTCCCGGCCGAAACTCAGTCAAACGGCGGTGCGGCTTTCCTCCTGCTATATATTATATGTGTATTTGCACTTGGCGTGCCGGTTATGTTGGCTGAATTTGCGATCGGTCGTGCCGGGCGTAACGATGCAGTGGGGGCGTTTCGCACCCTCTCGCCGGGCAAGCCATGGTGGATTGTAGGAGCCGTGGGCCTTAGTGCATCCTATCTTATCGGTATATTCTATATGGTGGTGGCCGGCTGGACTTTAGAATACCTCTATGGATCGCTAACCGGCGAATTGTTTGAGGGGGTAGGGCACCTCGCGGCCGGCACCGATTTTTCAGGAGCCGACAAGGTATTTACAGAAAAAATGAATCTGTACATAGCCACACCCTGGCGTGCGATGCTTTTCACATCGTTAATGATCCTGATAAATATCGGCGTTCTGCT
>CAZHDH010000007.1:11299-48602 GCA_964531245.1 uncultured Bacteroides sp.
CGCCTTGGCACTACATCGGTGACAGTTGCGTTGGCCAGCCTGCTCGTGGCTGTGTTGGTGGGATTTGTAATATTTCCCGCTGTGGCCAGCTTCGGGCTGACCGACCATTCGCTGCGTGGCACCACCCTGGTCTTTCAGACTCTGCCTGAGGTGTTTGCCTGCATGCCGGGGACACGCATTTGGGCATCTCTATTCTTCGTCCTGCTTTTTGTGGCAGCGTTGACTTCCACGGTGTCAATTATGGAAGTGACAGTTGCGTTTATGGAAACACGTTGTAAACTTAGTAGACGTGTATCGGTGATCGTGGCGCTGTGTCCGTTGTTTGTGCTCAGTGCTATATGTTCGCTCTCGTTCAGTTCGCTTTCATCAGTTACATTGTTCGGGATGAATATTTTTGATCTGCTGGATAACTTCTCCACAAATATTCTGCTCCCGATTGCTGCTATAGGCACGTGTGTATATCTGGGGTGGTTTGCTCCCGAAGGCCTTTTCCGCCGACAGCTCACAAACGAGGGCACGATAAAATCGCGTCTCAATACCGCAGTGATTTTCATTGTGCGCTACGTTGCACCCATTCTTATCGCATTGATATTAGTGTGGAATTTGATATGAAAAAACTTCCGCATATATATGGCAAGCCGCTAATATTTATGATGTTTATATTAGTGTTTGTCGTGATACTGTTTGCAGGCCGATGCGGACATTCACAACCCGGAATTATCGTAACGGATACTGTAGTGATCGATACCTGCAAGATCAACCTGAGCGATACTACCAAAGTAAAGAGTCGCAAACCAAGAGTTAAAAAGCGGCCTTCAGCACCCAAAAAGCGTGTAGTGCGCAGTCGTGATTACCTATATGAGAGAATTGATAGTGTTAAATAGTATTTATAAATAATAAATACTATTGAATATCAGCTCTGTAAAAGGTGTTTGTGTGAATATATGTAAAAACGCACTTGACAAGTCTGAATTTATGTTGTAACTTTGCATCAGTAAAATAAACACCCTTGGCCATAGCTTAGACCAATTATTTACACATTCATCAGTCAAGAAGAGACTCTAAGCAAAAGGCATGTTTGATAAATCGCTGCGAGGCGCTATCACCCAAACAAGGTGATATGATAAGTAAGTATGATATAATCTCTGCACTTTTAGAAAAAGACTGTAAAACAACTATGATTTAATCACAAATTGCCTATTGGCTTATGAGTCCTCAATCATTGCTGAAATGGATGAGGATTTTTTTATGCACGTGCGTCTACACTTTTTGAACGCGTCGCAAATGGATTTTTGCAATTTAATTTTGGTGTTTCCCATATTTTTGCTAAATTTGTGGCATCAAATCTATCATGATGTGTTTCTTATGAAAAAACTCTTTACTTTTGCTCTTGCATCCGCGCTTGCCCTCACAGCATCTGCCGATACTTGGAAATCCATCGGTAATGCTACAATATACGATGGATGGATCACTCCCGGTTATGTTGATGACGACGGCACACAACTCAATCCTGCCGACTATGCCTTTGAAGTTCCCATTGAGGAATCTGTTGAATCTCCCGGCGTATACCGTCTGATCAACCCCTTCGGTTCTTCCGACTTCCACCTCAGCGAATTTAATATCGATGGTTCGGCCTGCGATATAGTGATTGACGCTCGCGACCGCACCTTCGTGCTCATCCAACCTCAATACTGCGGTTTTACCGATGTGGATTCATCAGAACCCAACGGTCGGTATGCCTATTATCTCTCTGATTTAGGCACATACATGTATAACCTGGGCCAGCAGCGCGAGGTTATCAACCTGCTCAAGTGTGCCTCAACCATGTCAGGCAATGTGATCTATATTCCCCAGCCTACATTCGGCACCTCGCCCGATAAGGCGGCCGATGCTTGGGATCCTTCTTATCCCGCTCAGATTATCCTGCCTAATTCAAATAAGTTTGATCTTACCGAATGGGAAATACTCTGCCACGGTGCTAAGATGATTGACGGCTGGATTATACCCGGCTTCAAGGATGAAGACGGTAAAGCCCTTGATCCCGACTCCTATGAATTCACTGTGGATGTTTATATGAATGCATCTAATCCCGACTTGCTTTGTATCCGCGATCCCTTCCATAGTGAGGATTTTGTGCTCACTCCGCACAATCTTACTAACACACCGGGTTATATAACCGTGGATGTCTCTGATCCCGAATTTGTTACCGTCGAGCCCCAATTCTCAGGTTTCATCGCTCGCAGCGATAATGATATTGTACAATATTTCATTACAGAAGCCGGCTCCTATATGCTCGGCAAAGGTTATACCCGCGATGAAATCATCAGCCAGGGACACAACTCCACCTATGATGCCACCAACGGTGTGCTCACAATTAAAACACCGCTCTTTGGATTAGATTCTGAAAACGTAGGTAAGATTTGGAACAATCCCCATTCTACCCAACTCATTTTCAATACTGGTGGTGTAAACTCAGCTGTAATCAGCTCCCCCGATTGCGATGCAGAATACTTTAACCTTCAGGGCATCAAAGTTACCAATCCCGAATCCGGCCTCTACCTTGAGGTAAAAGGCAAAAACGTTCGCAAAGTGATGATCAAATAAGATCAAATCCCCGGCATAAACAAAAAATCGCCCGACGTCGGGCGATTTTTTTTCGTATATATTTGAGCTTGAAATTACATCATGCCCATTCCGCCCATGCCACCGGCGGGCATTGCGGGGGCGGGAGTATCTTCTTTCTTTTCGGCTATCACACATTCGGTGGTGAGGAACATACCGGCGATTGATGCTGCATTTTCAAGAGCTACACGTGTAACCTTGGCAGGGTCGATTACGCCAGCTGCAAGCAGGTTTTCGTATTTATCGGTGCGGGCGTTGTAGCCGAAATCGCCACTGCCTTCGCGCACTTTCTGCACTACTACTGCGCCTTCGACACCGGCATTGGCCGAAATCTGGCGGAGGGGTTCCTCGATAGCGCGGCGTACGATTTCGATACCGGTGGTTTCGTCGTCGTTCTCGCCTTTCACATTGTCAAGAGCTGAAAGAGCACGGATGTAAGCTACGCCACCGCCGGGCACGATACCTTCGGCGATTGCTGCGCGGGTGGCGCTCAGGGCGTCGTCCACACGGTCTTTCTTTTCTTTCATTTCTACCTCGGAAGGTGCGCCGATGTGGAGCACGGCTACGCCACCGGCGAGTTTGGCCAGACGTTCCTGAAGTTTCTCGCGATCATAGTCGCTGGTGGTCTGCTGAATCTGCGCCTTGATCTGAGCAACACGGGCAGCGATAGCTTCCTTGGCACCTGCACCATTTACGATGGTGGTGTTTTCCTTGGTCACGGTGACATTGCTTGCGGTGCCGAGGTCCTGCATGGTGGCGGTGGTGAGCGCCATACCCTTTTCAGCCGAGATTACATTGCCGCCGGTGAGCACAGCGATGTCTTCAAGCATTTCCTTACGACGGTCGCCAAAACCGGGAGCTTTAACCGCACAGATTTTCAGCGAGCCACGCAGACGGTTAACAACCAGGGTAGCCAGGGCATCCTGATCTACGTCTTCAGCAATGATCAGCAGGGGACGTCCGCTCTGGGCTGTCTGCTCCAGAATGGGGAGGATGTCTTTGAGGTTAGAGATTTTTTTATCGTGAAGCAGGATGAAGGGCTGATCCATCACACACTGCATCTTATCGGCATCGGTTACGAAATAGGGTGAGATGTAGCCGCGGTCAAATTGCATACCTTCCACCACTTCGATGGTGGTTTCGGTGCCTTTGGCTTCGTCCACGGTTATCACTCCTTCTTTCTTCACCTTTTCCATAGCTTCGGCAATCAGGCGGCCGATTGTTTCGTCGTTATTGGCAGATACGCGGGCTACGTCTTCAATTTTCTTGAAATCATCGCCTACTTCCTGGCTCATACCCTTGATGGATTCAACCACGGCGGCCACAGCCTTGTCGATACCGCGTTTCAGATCCATAGGATTGGCACCGGCGGTCACGTTTTTAAGGCCGACGTTGATAATCGACTGAGCAAGCACGGTGGCAGTGGTGGTGCCGTCGCCAGCATCGTCACCGGTTTTGGATGCGACTTCCTTAACCAGCTGTGCACCCATATTTTGGAAGGGGTCTTCCAATTCTACTTCGCGTGCCACGCTCACACCGTCTTTTGTGATGTGGGGAGCACCGAATTTCTTTTCAATAATAACATTGCGACCCTTAGGACCAAGGGTCACTTTAACGGCATCGGCCAGTGCGTCGACACCTTTTTTGAGTTCCTCGCGAGCCGAGGTAGTAAATTTTATTTCTTTAGCCATTGTGATTTTGTGTTTAGTCAGTTAGAGGAGATAAAGCAATTCTTAAGAATTTATTTTTCTACGACAGCAAGCACTTCGCTCTGACGCATGATAAGAACCTTATCGCCGTCAAGATCCAGTTCGGTGCCGGCATATTTGCCGTAAAGCACTTCATCACCTTGTTTCAGAATCATTTCTTCGTCTTTGGTGCCGTTGCCCACAGCTACTACTGTACCGCGCAGAGGTTTTTCCTTAGCAGAATCGGGGATGATGATGCCCGAGGCGGTTACTTCCTCGGCTGCGGTGGGTTGGATGATAACCCGGTCGGCAAGTGGTTTGAGTGTCATATTTTTGATAGTTTGTTAGGTTTTATATTTATTCAATGTTGGTATTGCACATTTCGTGCCAACGTGGTTTGTCTGCCATTTTGTCTTACACTAAAACAAATTATCCCCGTCAAAGTTTGGCAAGTTTTGAAAAATTGACTAACTTGCAGCCGATTAAATTTAGCTAATAATAATGGTTAAGAAACTTTGTATCTCGGTTATTACCTCTCTTATGGCAACCCTCGGCTCCTCAGCAAATTTCAATAGTCCTGATTTCGCGTTTCCGGCTACTGTGATAGCCGATGCCAATGCGGTGCTTGCCGATACGTCACCTCAAGATTCGGGGTGCACGCGTCTGGCGGCATTGTTGCAAATAGTTCGCGCCACCAGCGATATTGGCTCAGATGCGCAATTTGAGCTTCCGGCGCTGATTGACAGCGTAGCGCAAACAGAAACACGAGCAAATGTGCGTGGACTGATGTATCTGCTGCAAGCCCGCGTGGTTAATGATATTTATGAGTCAGCTCAATATAGATACAACCGCGTCACGCCGGTGACACCTCGACCTGATGATATTCGCGAGTGGTCAGGCACAGATTTCAAGACAGAAATCAACCGCCTGTCGGCCATGGCTTCAGATTGTCTGTCGGCTTATTATACCGAGCCGTTAGCAGATTACTCTGATGTGATTACCTGCGACTCTCTCGGTCGTGATTATTTTCCGTATCTGCGTGATTTCCTTTGGGCACAACAAGTTGACTTAGACTATAAAGGCAGCGAAAACCTCGTCCGAAATGCTGCTTTGTTATCGCCTGAAGGCTCGGCTGAATGGGCCTGGTGGACATTAGGTGGCACTCATGCACGCATAGTTGAACTTAATCAACTCAAATCGCTTTATACAAAAGCGGGCACCGATGCCGCCAAGATTCTGGTGCTTGTGAATTGGCTTGGGATGGCCTCGACATCCGCGGAGGAATATGAAGCGTATACAGTGGCGATGTCCTTCCTGAAAACGGCTCCCAAATCTGCTCTGACCGAAATGTTGTCAGGAAAACTAAACGGTTATTTGAAACCTTATCTTGAGATTAAGTTCAGGACAGTAGTCGCACCAGGCCAGGATGTCGTATTCAATCTCGAACATAATTTCTCAAAGACGGTAGGCTTTACCGTGCACGAGGATGAAGATTGCGATGATGATCCTGTCTATGAAGCCACAATTAAAACAGACTCTACATTATTTAATAAGGCTGAAACTATTAAGCACTCATTCTCAAAACCGGGTGTCTACTATGTAAAATCGAAAATCAACGGAAAGCCGGGTTGGAACGAACAGGCCCTGCTTGTTTCTCCGGTACTTGTGCGCTACATCCGCGGTAGAGACAAAGATTTATGGCTGGTGACAGATACCCGCACCGGTGCGCCTGTTTCAGGAATACATCTTTCGCTCGGAGAGGGCATAGCAGAAGGTGTTTCGGATTCCAACGGTTTTGCATATTTATCAGTAGTTGGACGAGGCTCGTATGAAGTAACCGTGACCTTGCCCGACGGCTCTGAAATTCAATTCCCCGAGACAGTGTATATAGACGAAAAGTATAAAGAGGAAGAAGACAATGAGTCATATCGTGGAAACGTATTTTTCTCTCGTCCGCTGTATCGCCCCGGTGAGATGGCCGAATGTGCCGCAGTAGTAACAAAGGTCGGGTATTCGGAAGCAAATATTTTGGCTGATACCAAGGTGGAGTTCCAATGGGAAAATGCTTCCGGCGAGGTTATCGCCACCGATACCGTTGCCACCGACAAATATGGCAGGGCTACCTCGCGTTTAGAACTAACTACTGCTGCTATGGCCGGGCGATATTGCGTCACGGTCAACGATGTTGAAAGCAGACGATACATTGGATACGCTTCAGTAATGGTAAGCGAATATAAACGTCCTGTGTTTGAATTGGTTGACGTCACCATGAAGCAGTCAGGCGACAGCATAACCGTATCAGGTAGAGCCGAACGTTTTACCGGTGCGGCCGTTCCCGGTGCAAGAGTCGAGGCAAATTTATTGCAAGAACGCTGGTGGGTGCCCGAAGATATAGATATCAAGCTTTACGCAGTTACCGACCGGCAGGGGCGGTTTGCAGTCACATTCCCGGCCGATGGGTTAACTGATGCAAACCAGGTGGAGGTGAGCGTAAGATGCGTAGCTCCATCGGGCGACGTAGCTGAATCTAAGAGTGATTTTATTTATCGCCCCGAGGCTGTGTTTAATTTCAAAGACACAAACTTCGATTGTTCTGAACCATTTAAAGTCGCTGTTGGCTTGGATTATGGTTTGCGGGCGCCATTCTATCCCATAGTAAACTGGAAGCTGTTGAAAGACCAAAAGGAAATCGCATCCGGAAGCTCACAGCTCGAAAAGGACGGAATGATAGTTGACTGGACCAAAATCCCGGCCGGAGAGTATGACCTGTATGTGACAGCCGATGGTTGTGCCTACTATAATATAGGTGTAGTATTATATAATGTAAAACGAAACCTTGTGCCCGATAACTATGTTGCCATTATTCCGGAAACTACCGTGACGGCTTCTCCATCAAAAAGTGCTGATGTAAAGATAGGAGTACCGGCTCGCAGCTATGCTTATATAATCGGTACTGACAACGACGGCAGAACTGATGTCCGGGTTGAGAAATTAAACAAGGGCTTCAGTAATCTTAGCCTTCTGGCCGATAGTAGGGGAGATAAATATTATACAATAGTAATAGTTCGCGGTTCATCGTTCAAATATTATAATGTAATTGTAAAGGCGATCGAACCGGATAAACGCGTGTGGCTCCGTGGCGAGTCGTGGCGCGATAAGATTGTGCCCGGTACACCGCAACGCTGGCGTTTACGCTTCGAAGATGCTCAGCAGCAGCCTGTATCTGGCGCTATGATAGCCACGATGTTTAACCGTGCGTTGGAATCATACGTCGATAACAGATGGAGTGACGTTTCAAAACTATTCACTTTATTCCAGAGAAATTATGAATACCGTGTCAATTCTCTTTGGGATGGTCGTGGAAATCTTATTGAGGTTATTGACAAACCCTCAGGTAATTTTGGAATAAGCACACCTGTTTTCAAATATCTTTCACATAGCATAAATACACGTATGGCTGTGTATTCGTCCAATATGATGGCCAAATCGGTAATGACAGATTCACATTCCAAACTACAAGGAGTTGTTGAGGTTGCCTCGGTTGAGGAGGAAGTGGCATACGATGGTGCAGCTCCGGCTGCAGCGGGTGCGACAACAGCCGTTGAAAAACCGACATTACGTAATGCCGAGGTTCTTCAGATATTCTGGAAACCAAACCTTACAATTGACTCTGCCGGTGTGGCTGAAATAGAATTTGAAATGCCGGATGCCATTGGTTCGTGGCAGTTTAATGCCACGGCATGGAGTCTGTCAGGTCGTTCTGCCAAAATGACAGCAACCCTCGAATCATCCAAACCAGTGACGATTGAAAGTAATGCACCGCGTTTTGTTCGGGCCGGAGATACGTTCGATATTCCGGCCACGGTGATAAATCGCACCGATGAAGTTGTCACCGCCACAGTTGTGCTTGAAGCGTTTGACATAGCCACCGGAAAGGTAATCGAATCGGATACGCAACAGATTTCACTCGCCGCAGCGGGGCAGCAGCAGGTGTCGCTTCCCGTAAAAGTCGATGCTTCGTTGCCCATGGTAGGATTCCGCTGCTATGCTTCAGCAGCCGAGTTTAAGGATGGTGAACAAACATCGATTCCCGTGCTTGCATCTTCAGTCAAAGCTATCGACTCCGAGATTTTCTATATGGATGACGCTAAGCGCACTGTCAAGGTTACCATCCCTGCCGATACATCGGGTGAAGGATTTGCCGCCGTACAATTCTGTGCCAATCCTATGTGGGATGTGGTCAAGGCTCTACCGGCGCTTTATGATTTCGCGCCCAAGACTGCAACCGGAGCGGTCAATTCGCTATTCGGTTCGATGATCGCCAAGGGTATCGCGCAGGATTTCCCGGAAGCTGCTGAAGCGGTAAAAGTATGGTACGAAAATCCGGCTGATTCGGCTCTAGTGAGTCCGCTTAAGAAAAATGAAGACCTCAAGATGATCACACTGGGGGCTACTCCTTTTGTGGGTGCAGCCGATTATATGACGCGCCAGATGCAGCGACTTTCACTCACATTGGATCCCGAGGAATCGTCGAAAGTGGCAGATGTGGCTGTGGCAGCCCTCGAACGTCTTCAGATGGCCGATGGTGGTTTCAGCTGGCTCGAATGGAATCCGAAATCATCGCTGTTTATCACTGATTATGTGTTGCAGCTTATCGGTCGGCTCAACCGTCTTGGTTATAACGACGCACGTACTGATACCATCGCCACTCGTGCTTTCCGTTATATTGATGCGAATGTCAAGTTGATGTCCACTCGCCAGCTTGCATACCTTTACAGTTTGTTCCCGGATCGAATACCATCCGATAGTGTGCGCGTGGCAATAGATAATGGTGTTAAGGATATAATTATGAGTTGGCGCAACGATGGTGCTACATTCAAGGCTATCGATGCAATGATTCTAAATAGTGCCGGACACCGTAAAGAGGCAACTACGATTCTGGAATCTCTGATGCAGTTTGCTGTAAAATCGCCCACACTTGGTCTCGAAATACCATCGGTGCATATTGTGGATGCATACGCTCAGATTCTGGAAGCCTTTGCTACAGTGATGCCTGAATCGAAATACATTGACGGCTTGCGCAAATGGCTCGTGCTCAAAACCCAAACTACCGATGACCTCGGCGCATGGAATCCCACCGAACTGATTGCTGCGATGATGGCGACCGGAAGCCGTTGGACTACTCTCAACGATTTGAGTACCACCATTAAAATTGATGGCGCTCCGCTCACTCCTTCACGTATAGAGTATGCTACCGGTACATTCTCGATGCGTCTGCCCTCCTCAACAGCTCCGCGCCTCCTGGAGATTTCGAGAGACATAGCTTCTGATGTACCGGCCTACGGCTCGGTGATGACAGTCGGTGAGCAAAGTCTTGATTCAATGGCGGCATCCGATTGTGCGGAACTCGCAATCAGCAAGCGTCTGCTTGTGCGTGACGGCGATACGTGGGTAGACACTGATACCTTCACTATGGGTCAGACCGTGAAAGTGCAGCTGATGCTACGTGCTGACCGCGAGCTGGAATATGTCACGGTGTCAGATGGGCGTCCGGCCGGATTTGAACCCGCCGAACAGATGCCAGGATTTTATTCCGGAGCCGGCTTGTGGGCTTATCGTGCCAACGACCTTACGGCAACCAACTTCTTTATCGGTTATCTCCCCAAGGGTGTTCACTATCTGGAATATGAAGTGATAGCCGGAAGCGAAGGTTCGTTCATTTCCGGCGTGGTAACTGTTCAGAGCCAGTACGCTCCCGAATTCACCGCGCGCAGCGGTGCACGACATATCACGGTTTCTGAGAACCGGTGATTTCGTCGTCAATCGTCGAATAATTCAAACTCCCTGTCAGCAGCGTCACCTCGTAAGCGGTGGCGCTGCGTTTCACTTCAAAAACCTGTCCGGTATATTCTCCCGACTCCAGGTAATCATAAAGTTTGGAAGGCAGGCAATCAGAAAGGAACATTTGAGGGAGGGGCATCCCGTCGCCATTCACATCAGTCCACGAATATTGGCTGTCAAATGTAGCGGTTATGCTGTTTTTGACTGTTACGGTGTAGCCGCCATCGGGATTGATACTGAATTGCTCGATTGCTGGATTAGGCCAGTATTTCGAGATAAAATTCTCAATAGGATCGGGTAGGGAATCATAAAGATCACTCGACTGACAACCACAAAAGGCCGCCAGCGCTACTGTAAATATTGGTGTAAAATAATGTTTCATATATACAGAACGTTACGGATAATCATACGGTTCGAGCGCCCGGAAAGAAAAACGACCCGTCGCCAGTGTACGCGATGGGTCGTTTGTGTATTGTGTAGGTTAATTTACTTGATCATACTTACCGAGCGGGCGATGAAGTCGCTCAAATCTTTGCCTTTGAGCAAGCCGTTGCCAAGCAGAGCCAGATCAATAAGCTGACGCACTACGGGCTGTCCCTGTGCATAGGTCTTAATGAGCTTCTGCTGCTCGTCGCGCGATGAATTTACCTGAGCAACAAGATCGTCGGTTTGCTTCTGAGCTTCGGCATCAAGTTTGCCGTCGGTGGCTTTCGAGCGAATTTCCTCGATTTTCTTATTATCGGCCTCGACGGTTTCCTCAAGGGGCTTGATTTGGGAGTCAAGCGCTGCAGTTGCCTTGTCGCGGATGTCCTCGATGAGTTTGTTCGAGGTATTCACTACCAGGGTGTACGAATCGGGCATCTCGCCATAGAAATTCATACCGGGCTGCATGGCGGCCATATCCTTCATACGGCGCATATACTCGTTCTGCGTGATGACGATAGGCATATCGTCGGTCCCCATAGCCTCAAACTCAACCATAAACATAGTCTTTTCAACCTCGGGTACAGAGGATTGGAACAAGGTGGTGAGGATGTTGCGCTGTGTGGCGGTGAGGTCAACGGTCTTGCCGTCGTCCTTGCGGATAAGGCGGTCAATCACGTCGGAGTCAACGCGCACCAGACGTGTCTTTTCAAGCTTGTGTTCAAGGAGTTGAACGAAGTGCGAGTCGAGTTGGCCGTCCATCAGCAGCACATTGTAGCCCTTATCGTTGGCGGCCTTGATATAATTGTACTGAGCGGTGGGATCGGTAGTGTAAAGATAAACGATATTGCCGTCCTTTTCGGTCTGCTCCGGTTCAACGAGGTTTTTGTATTCCTCCAGGGTATAGAATTTGTGCGACGTATCTTCAAGCAGGGTAAACTTCATAGCAGCATCGCAGAATTTTTCATCTGTGAGCATACCGTATTCGATAAAGATACGGATGTCGGGCCATTTCTGCTCAAAGTCGGCACGATTGTCCTTGAAAAGGTCTTCAAGACGTGAAGCAACCTTTTTGGTGATGTAACCGGATATTTTTTTAACAGCTGTGTCGCTTTGCAGGTATGAACGCGAAACATTCAGGGGGATGTCGGGAGAATCGATAACGCCCTGGAGCAGCATCATAAATTCCGGTACAACGCCTTCAACCGAATCGGTCACATAGACCTGATTGCAATAAAGCTGGATGCGATTTTTGGTAACCTCAAAGTTATTTTTGATTTTCGGGAAGTAGAGGATACCAGTGAGTGTGAAAGGATAATCTACATTGAGGTGGATCCAGAACAAAGGATCATCCTGACCGGGATACAGCTCGTGATAGAATTCGAGGTAATCTTTATCGGTGAGGTCGGCGGGTTTCTTCATCCACATTGGTTCTGTGGCGTTGATGAGTTTGTCGCCGCTATACACCGGCACAGGCATAAATCGGCAATACTTCTTAAGAAGCGCGTCAATACGAGCCTGTTCAAGGAATTCCTTGCTGTCGTCGTCAATATAAAGGGTGATGTCGGTGCCACGAGTTGTGCGGTCGCCATCAGTCATTTCGTATTCAGGCGAGCCATCGCATACCCAGCGCACGGCTTTGGCACCTTCCTGATAGCTCAAAGAGCTGATTTCAACCTTTTTGGCCACCATAAAGGCAGAGTAGAATCCGAGGCCAAAGTGACCGATGATGCTGTTTGCGGTGTCCTTGTATTTTTCAAGAAACTCCTCGGCACCGGAGAATGCTATCTGATTGATATACTTTTCGATGTCGTCGGCGGTCATACCGATACCGTGGTCGCTGATGCGCAACGTGCCTTCGTCGGTGTTGACGCTCACAGTGACATCAAGATTGCCGAGTTCGCCTTTAAATTCGCCGAACGAGGCCAGCGTGCGCAGTTTCTGAGTGGCATCAACTGCGTTGGATACCAACTCGCGCAGGAAGATTTCGTGATCAGAATAGAGAAATTTTTTGATTACGGGGAAAATATTCTCGGTAGTAACCCCGATATTACCTTTTGCCATAATGGGAATTGTTTTTTCTATGTTATATAAACAATATAGCAAAAAAAATGCCACAGTGTCAATACTGACAAAGTGGCATTTTTTAGAATTTTTAAGAGCGGATTAAGCTTCCGGCAAAGCTTTGGTGTCGGATCCTTCGATGGCCTCAGGAGCTGAAGCAACCACCGTAGTGGTAATCTTCTGGACATCCTTGTCATAGTCTACGATCACCTCATTGCCGGGCAGGAGCGCTGCTGATAGAATCAGTTCGGCCAGCTCGTCTTCAAGATATTTCTGAATGGCACGTTTGAGCGGACGGGCGCCATATTGCGGGTCGTAGCCTTTTTCTGAGATAAACTCTTTGGCCGCATCGGACAGGGTAAGCGTGTAACCCAGATCTGTCAGACGGTGACGGAAGCCGGAAAGCTCGATGTCGATGATGCTGAAAATGGCGTCGCGCGACAGCGGTTCAAACATCACGATGTCGTCGACACGGTTGAGGAACTCGGGCGAGAACGCCTTGTTCAGCGCTTTACGGATTACGGCTTGCTGCGCTTCGGCCTCGGCTTGAGCGTTGCCTGTAGTAAAGCCCACTCCGGTACCGAAATCCTTGAGTTGACGACTGCCGATATTGGAGGTCATGATGATGAGAGTGTTCTTGAAGTCGACACGTCGGCCCATACTGTCGGTCAAGCGGCCTTCGTCAAGCACCTGGAGCAGGAGGTTGAACACATCAGGGTGAGCTTTCTCGATTTCATCAAGCAGCACGATGGAGTAGGGGCGACGGCGCACGGCTTCGGTAAGCTGACCGCCTTCGTCATAGCCCACATATCCCGGAGGCGCACCTACAAGGCGGCTCACGGTAAATTTCTCCATGTATTCGCTCATATCTATGCGGATAAGGTTCTCGGCCGAGTCAAACAGAAATTCGGCAAGTTTCTTGGCCAGATGTGTTTTACCCACGCCGGTGGGACCTAAGAACATAAACGACCCGATGGGTTTGTTGGGGTCTTTCAGACCGATACGGTTGCGACGGATTGCTTTGGCTATGGTGTTGATGGCAGCGTCTTGTCCGATGATGGCTTTATGGAGGGTCGGAGCCATTTCGAGCAGTCGCAGACCTTCGGCTTGTGCCACGCGCTGGACGGGAACACCGGTCATCATAGCCACCACCTCGGCTACCTTTTCGGCATCTACTTCCACGCGATTTTCTTCCAGAGTTTTTTCCCACTGTTTCTTGGCATCTTCGAGCTGATCGGTGAGCTTCTGGGCGCGGTCGCGCCATACAGCTGCGAGCTCAAAGTTTTGCGAATGAGCGGCTTCGAGTTTTTTGGAAGTAGCTTCCTCAACCTGCGATTCAAGCGAACTGATTTCCTGGGGCACAACCACATTGGTGATATGAGCACGAGCGCCGGCTTCGTCGAGCGCGTCGATGGCCTTGTCGGGGAAGTTGCGGTCGCTCACGTAACGGTCGGTGAGTTTCACGCAGGCTTCCAGGGCGTCGTCGGTGTACCGCACATTGTGGTGGTCTTCGTATTTTGAACGAATGTTATTCAGAATCACCAGAGTTTCTTCGGGAGTGGTAGGTTCTACCATCACTTTCTGGAAACGGCGTTCCAACGCACCATCTTTCTCAATATTCACGCGATATTCGTCGAGAGTGGTGGCACCGATACACTGCACTTCGCCACGCGCCAGAGCCGGTTTGAGCATATTGGCGGCGTCCATAGAGCCTTGCGAGTTGCCTGCCCCCACGATGGTATGGATTTCATCGATGAACAGGATGATGTCTTTATTTTTAGACAGCTCGTTGAGGATGCCCTTGATGCGTTCCTCAAATTCGCCGCGATACTTTGTACCGGCCACAATTGAAGCCATATCCAAAGCTACCACACGTTTATTGAAGAGCACCCGGGGCACTTGGCGCTTATTGATACGCAGTGCAAGGCCCTCTACGATGGCCGATTTACCCACGCCGGGTTCGCCTATGAGCACCGGGTTGTTCTTTTTACGGCGGCTTAGAATCTGGGCGAGACGCTCAATTTCAACGTCGCGACCCACCACGGGGTCAAGCTGACCACGTGCAGCAGAGTCGGTCATATCGTGACCGAATTTGTCAAGCAGCGGTGTGTTGCCGGAATTGGAGGCTCGTTTGGCAGAAGATTTCTGAGATGAAGCCGCAGAAGAACGCGCGCTTTTGGAATCATCATCGGCAGGAGCATCCTCCACGTCATCGAAACCGGCACCGGCCACGGGACGTTCGGGTTCCACGCCACGCGCGTCGCGCACCGCCTGCACGATATCCTCGTAAGTCACACCAGCCGTAAAGAAAGGTTGAAATACCTCGGAATTGCGCACCTCGTAGTTGTGCAATAAAGCAAGCACTACGTGTAAGGGTTCAATCACGGTATCTTTCAGCATTCGTGCTTCGAGCACAGAAAGTTTGGTGATACGAGAAGTGAGGTCGCCAACCGTGGTGTTTTCGGGAGATGCGGGCATCGAGAGCTCATATAGCTCATTATCGAGGTAAGAGCGCAGATCCTCGGCGGTGCGTCCTTTGGCCACACGGTCGATAGTGGCGTACGACTCACCGTCGCGATCGGTGAGCACCGCGAGCATCAGGTGAGCCGGTTCAATCACAGTGTTATTGTGCTGAATGGCCTGGGCGCGGGCAGCGCTCATCATATTTTTAAAATTATCTGAAAAGGTTATTTCCATGCGAATAATACTAACAGTTCAAAGACGTATAGCAAAAACTATGCCAAAGTGATGTATGCGTTATTAAATTACACCATATTTAACGTCTTCGACCGCTAAAAGTTCTTAAAAGGGCGTTACTTTACGCCCTTGGCACCTTTCACGCCACCGCCCATATTGAAAATGTTCTGGGCAAATGAAAGAGTTTTACCCTGGCGGCTGCGTTGGCGCTTGAGCGCGAGTTTAACCAGACGGTCCATCAGATCCTCGAATGGCAGACCGGCAGCTTCCCACAGATAGTAGCTAAGTGAGCCGGGGATTGTATTAATCTCGTTAACATACACCTTTCCGGTGGCGTCGTCCATAATCAGGTCGACACGGCTCACACCATGGCAACCGAGGATGCGGAAAGTCTCACCGGCCAGACGGCGACATTCCTTCTCAACATCGGCCGGGAGTTCGGCGGGAATTTTCTTTTGCGCGGCGTGCATACCGCCGGCCATGTATTTGTCGCCGTAGCTCAGTATTTCGTCGGCTTTTACGGGTTCTTCGAGCACCGAGGTTGAAAACTCGTCGGCATCGCCCAGCACAGAGCAGTTGATTTCGCGCAGAGCGGTGACCATGTGTTCCACGATTATACGCTGCGAGAAACGTGCGGCATCGTTTACGCGCTCAATCAGTTCCTCGCGGTTGTGTGCGGCCCCGATACCAATACTTGAACCCAAGTCGGCAGGTTTTACTATTACTGGATAACCGATAGTTTTTTCCACATCCTCGATGGCTGCGTCGCGGTCGGAATTCCAGCGGTGGTCGGTAAACCATACATAATCCACCACGGGCACACCCTCGGCTTTAAGGATCATTTTCATTGTGATTTTATCCATACCGTTGGCCGATGCGAGTGTGTCGCAGCCGGCGTAGGGAATACCGATAGTTTCCAGAACGCCTTCAAATTTGCCGTCCTCCACGTTTGTGCCGTGAAGTACCGGAACAGCTACGTCGAGGGTATCGAAAATTTCCTTGCCGAAAAGACCCTTGCGGGCGTTGTACAGATTATAGTCGCCGAAAACGGGGCGCATATACACCTCGGTACACTTTTCAAGCAATGCGGGAATATTCTTATAATTAGATAATGTAAGCAGATTCTTTCCCGTGTACCAACGGCCTTCTTTCGACAGGTAAATCGGAATGATTTCGTATTTTTCCGGATTGAAAGCGTTGATGGCCTGATTGGCTGATATTACCGAGATTTCGTGTTCGGTGGAGCGTCCGCCGAAGAATACACCTACTTTGGTTTTCATTGTTGATGTTATTTGGTCGTGAGTTATATCTTATTTAAATGTGTCGGGCAGATCGTTTTCATACAGCACAGTGTCGCCATTTTTAACAATGGAGGCCAAAATATGTTGTGCATCGTTGAAAGTATCTGCCGTATAAAGATTAGCTTCGGGGAACGAACCGCATTTGCGGATGCCCTCGGTGAGCGGAGCGCGGTTATATTCACCTACGATGATAGCAATATCTGCATTGCGGGCTATCGTTTCGCCCAGAGCAAAATTCAGTTCATATTGTTCTGCGCCGAGTTCAATCATACCCGGAGTGATTACGATGTGCTTTCCACCGGGCATTGCCCCGAGCACTTCAAGAGCCATCCGCGAGCCCACGGGATTGGAATTGAAAGCATCGTCCAGAATGGTTATACCGCCCGGCGTACGTTTTACCGACAGGCGATGTTCGACGGGTTCGATGGAAGCCACAGCCGAAGCGATTTTCTTGTCGGGCACGCCGAGCACCCGAGCACACACCACGGCGGCCAGGATGTCGCTCACGTTACATTCACCCATCAGTCGAGTGTGCAGGGGCAGCTCCCAGCCCTCGGCGCCGCGCACCACAAAAGTAGTGCCGTTAGGCGAATAGCTCACCTCCTCGGCCTTATAGTCGCAGCCCCCTACATTTATACCATAACGCAGACAAGTGGCGTTGGCTACTTCGCGACCGGCTATCTGCTCAAAGTCGTTGTTGATTATCGCTGTGCCGGTAGAAGGCAGTGCATCAGCAAGTTCAAACTTGGTGTCGCGCACTCGTTCGATTGTCTTAAACGATTCGAGATGCTGCGGACCCACGGCCGTGATGATACCCACCTGCGGATGCACAAGATCACATATTTCCTTGATGTCACCGGGATTTTTGGCACCCATCTCCACGATAAACACCTCGTTGTAAGGCTTCAGATATTCGCGTATGGTGCGCACAACACCCAGGGTGGTGTTGAAGCTGCCGGGTGTCATCAGTGTATCGAAATGTTCCGACAGGATGCGGTAGAGATAGTGCTTGGTGCTTGTTTTGCCGTAAGAACCGGTGATACCCACTATTTTCAGGTCGGGCATAGATTGCAGGCGACGACGTGCATCATTGATATAGCGGGCGGTGATGGCCTTCTCAACCGGGCGCAATATCACATTGGCAACTATGATGATAAGGTGCGATGCACAATAGCAACCCGTGAGGGTCACAAGCACCACATATAATATACCGAACACCGACGTATGCTGTGAAAGAGCAACTGCCCCACCACACCCAGCCAGGGTGACTATGGCAGCCACAGCCCAGATGCGGCGTGCGCGGGCGGTCCATACCAGCGGCTTTTTGTACTTTTTACCAAAAAGCGAGATCGCTGATACTATGGCAAACACTCCGCAAAGCACCATGGCTCCGCGGGCATTGGAAAAACTTGACAGAGCTATGAACAGTATTACCAGTGCGCACAACCGCCACATCGAGGTGGTGTCCTTCGATTTGTTGAGCCAGCCGCGATAGCGGTGTGCCATATACGAGTTCTGTTGGAACATCATCAGGTCGCGGCTGAGTTCCAGACACATATTTACGGCTGCGGCAGCTACGCCTACAGCGCAAAGAATCGTGAAAATTATATTATCAGGCATTATTTATTCTTTAAAAATCTGCGCAAAATGGATGCTACTTGAAATGGATTGTCGATAAAGCTGAAATGACCAGCGCCCGGAAATGAATCAAGCCGCGAGTCTGGCATCAATTTATTCATTATTTTAGCGTCGCGCATCGGGGTGGCGGTGTCTTCCTCGCCCCAGATGAGCTGCACGGGAGCAGTGACTTTGGGCATCACACTGCGCAGGTCTGTATTCACGGCCTTCACCAGCACCTGCCGCATTAGCGGCGAAGCATTATTATAGTCGGCCGAGCCTCCTTTAGCTCTCATCTGTTCAATGCGTGAGTTCGCTTTCTCTATTCCAACAAAATGAGTATAGAGCTTTGTGACAAGCTTGAACGAATAAACCTTGAAATAATAGCGAAGCGACCGGCGCGGCTTCACCCCCGCTGCATCCACAAGCACAACTCCGGCCACAGGATTGCGCGAGGCATAAAGGATTGCAATTCTACCGCCGAATGAATGTCCCAGCAGCACAGGATTCTTTATACCGAGATGCTTGACAAAACGCTCAAGCATCTGTGTGTATTCCTCTACACCCCATGCGGCGGGTGGTTCGGGGCTGGCACCGAATCCGGGCAGGTCCAGATTGTACACACAATGATTCTCGGCGGCCACCTTAGCCAAAGCCGACAGGTGACGGTAGTCGCACCCCCAGCCGTGCATCATTATTACGGGCGAACCTTCGCCCTGCCGGGTATAATATACTTTAACGCCGTCGAGGTCGGCGCATTGCAGGTTATCAGTAGTCATAAAGAAGTTCAAGATCGTCGATACACAGAACGGCTCCTGAGCCGCAGGTAAAGTAATCACCGTATTTAGATGCCGATGCCGTACATAATATATATGTAGGAATACGCGAGGTGCTACGGTAGTCCAGTTCTATCTCAAATGGGATATATTGGGGCACATCCTGCCCGAACTGCACCGCACCGTATGCCACCACATAATCGCCGGCGGGATCGAAAAGCTGACGGTTTTTTGGATTTGTACGTATCTCAAAAGCTTCGGGAGAATCAATCAGCGCCACCCAAACTATGCACGTGTCAGGCTGCCCGAGCATGGCCTGCATCTGCGGATTATCTTTTTCGGCATAATTGATTTCAGCGGTTTTGTATTTCAGATAACCGCGAAGCTTAGTGGGGCGCTGAGTAAATTCGCGACCCATTGACAGCACACCGTTGGTGCCATCGGTGCGCACGTAACTGCCCACGAAGATGTTACCGGCGGCCGGTTTACCAATCGCACCGATACCTATGAATTTGGTCTGAAGCATCGCGGCCCATCCACTTCCGGTGCTGGTATCGTCGGTGGGAATAGTGTTTGATTCGCCAAGAGTAGCGGCACCCTTGTTGCCGGTGCCCCAATAGGGTTCACCATCCTCGAGCCACGGACACCATATCTTGCCGTCTTTCCACCAGTCGTCAAACGAGCTGTTGGGCATCTGGGCTTTGGTACCCATAGTGAAGGTGAGTGTTTCGCCGTAAGCGTCGCCCGAGAAAGCGCGAGTTTCGTAAGTGGCTTCAGCAGTGAGGTGGATGATGCGGGCGTGGAAATTACCGCCGTTCACCACCATATCATCGTCGGGCACGCGCGTCCATTGTTCATCGCCCTGCAGTCGGTATTCGATTCCGTTATCTTTTCCTGCAGTTCCGCGACCGTACACCCACGCTACATTTGTCCACGCATCCACACGTTCGGTGGCCACGTCGACATCTGTGTTTTCCACAAAGAGCGTCCATACGTTCTTTCTGCCGTATGAATCCACCACAACCTCAACCGGCTTGGAAAAATCGACACGTTGGCCGGTAAGATCCGGCGACATTGAGCCTCCGTCAGGCTCCAGCTTGATACTCTCTACCAATACAGACGTTAACGGGGCTGTTTTTGCTACGTATGCCACCACGCGGCGTCCGGGTACATCAATTTCTGTAGGACCGACTTGTCCTGCTACGGTGAAATAGCGCTCGATGTCCTGAGAGGCCTTGATAGTCCATACCCAATCGGAATACAGGCGCACCTCGACACGCTTGGGCGATGTTAAATCCAGAGGCGATGCAAAAGGATCGCCTACCAGCGATGCACCCTCCGACAGGGTGTAATCCGTAACGCTGACGTTTTCTATATCCACTTGTTCCGGAAGGTAAACCGTAACTGTGCGCGAGGCTGAGTCGATGTCGGCTCCGCGGTCTTGTCCGGCCACTTCGAGTGATGTGATATTTGCCTGAATCCGGGGGTAGGGGATGTCATTTACAATACATCCGGCCAGTGCTGCTGTGAATGTGCAGGCGCACAATGCTTTGTATATTACGTGTGCCATCAGATTACAACCATCAGACCAAAGTTAATATTAAAGATATTGAAGCGGAAGTTGGCGCCGGAGGTGAATCGTGAGCCTTCGTCTACCATATCGGTGAGCTGGTGCTCGCGCTTGAAGTTAAGCCCGAATACGCCAAACGATACATTAAACGAAACATATTCCTGAATGAACACGCAAACACCCGGACTGAAATTCAAGCTGCCCTGCGTGGTAATGGTGCGGGTATTGCGTGGCTTGCTGTCATAAATGCGGTTGAAATCAGATGTGCCGCTACCGAATGTCAAGTCCACCTCGTTGAATATACCAAAGCGTTTGGATCGGTTCAGACCTATATAATTGCGATAAAAGACCGAAGTGGAGTAAGACTGAGTGTGATAGCTCACATCGCGCAAAGCAAAGCTGAGGTCTTCGTCGAAATCCATCGCAAGATTGTTAAGATCAGCGATACCGCGCGAGTAATTGAAGCGCAGGCCTATCGATTGGTTGTTGCGGAAGAAGTATGATATAAAAGGTTTTATAGAGTACATCTTGCCGCTGAAATCAATATCGGTGAGCAACGAAAGCACCTCGACATCTTCGGTGCTCAGCGAGCCGTATGATGCTGTGAGGCCGAAGCTCCATTTTCCGCGTGGTATGAACAGATAGTTGTACAATCCGCGATGATAGCGTCCGAGATTGCGCTCCGGAATCACGAGTGGCACGGTGTCGTTGCCCACAACAACCAATTCGTCAAGGTCGGGAATAAAGGGCGTTTCGGAATTGCGCACCACGGCCGGTGCTTGTTCCTGTGCTTGAACCGATGTCCAGGCCATCGCCAACATCAGAAGCGAGAGAATGATCTTTGTAACTTTCATATTCTTCAGCTATTAGATGTAAAACGATACCCCGAAGGTGATCGAAAACAGGTTAATTTTAAAATTGGCCGACGAGGTTTTCATATTGGCCACATAAATCTGGTCTGTGATCAGATGGTTATGCGTATAATTGAAACCAAGCACACCTACATTCACTTCAAGCGCAGAATAGTTGTTCAGAAACACCACCACGCCCGGAGCCAAGCCCAGATTGAGATTCAGGTGACGCGAATATGTACCTGAGAAATCCTCACCTGCGCCGTTGCATATCTTTGACTGGCCGCCACCCACCTGCAGCTGGACCTCGTTGAACAGACCGAAACGGGTGCTGTTGCCCAGCGAGAGGTATTGACGGAAAGCACCTGTACCGGCATAGGTGTGAGAAATTGAGTAAAAATTTTCAACACCGTAGGATGTTTCGGAATCCAGCACTATATCGGCGCGGTCGAGTTTTGTCTTTGTGCGTGAATATGAAAATCGGCCGCCGGCCGCCAGATTATTCTTGAATGCAAACATCAGCATAGGTGATACCTTGAATGTATAAGCGTCACCTGATAAGTTTTCTATTATTAAGAATTGATAGTTATCCTGACTTGATTGTGAGTAGTTGACACTCACACCTCCAATCCATTGTCCTTTAGGAATGAATGAAATCTGCTCAATGCCGCGTGTGAATTGCTCCTGCGCATTGCCGTGCAACACGCCGAAAATCATCGCTGCAAGCATCATACAGAATAACTTAAGAGATGTATTCATAACAGGTTTAAGAAATATTTGCCAAAGTTACAAAAATTTCAGCCAATACGCAAATTTTAGAGTTGTGGCTGAACCGCGGGCCAACCTCTGATGTTTTTAAACAAAAATATAACTTTATGGAAAACAATACTGACTCTAAAGAAATAGTTAAGGTTTTTGAAGACAAGGTGCGCAAAAACCTCACCGAATATCTGCAAAGCAAAGGTGCGCTTGATGCTCACGTGCCTGAATGCCCGGATGTAGAAGAAAAATGGCCTGTAATTGCACGTGCGTATCTGCCCGATGGCGCTCGCGAGTTTAAGGATTATCCTGTGGTGTCGCTCGGCTGGATGATGTTTATGGGTATGGCAATGTCTTTCTACTGGGATACTGATTGGGTTAAATACGCCGGGAAGGACGATCTGTACGAACAACTCCGAGATAAGGATGGCTACGACAATTTTGATGATACTGTGGTAAAATCACTCTTGGGTTACGAAGGTGAAGCCGCCGAAAAGGTTACTGAACTTGTTTCAAAATGTGCGGCGCGCGTTCTCGATATGCTTCACCGCGAGCAGGTGGAGCCGGGCACCGAGGCTGCTTTCGGATGCTATGTAGCTGCACTGCATCAGCTTTATTTGGCTGGGATGGCTATGGAACTCAATGCCCTGGGCTACCACATGAGCAAACTTACCGCTCAGGATATTCAAGGAAACTAACGACGGATGTCATATTCCCAAAGCTCTTCGTCAACGTATCGCGGACGAATTTTGTATGACGGGGATAGAACATCAAGCGTTGGATCGTAAAAGTGATACGTTCCTCCAGTCAGTGTGATCAGCAGATGCACCAGGTTGGCAGACGACATTGGCGTGTCACACACTTCTCGCAACCGCTGCATCAGCTCCGGAGTGGCTCCGGAGAAAGATTTATTGGCATATATTATAAACGGCACTTGCACAGTATTGCTATTCCGGCCTGTGTAAGTGCTGTAGTCATATACTTCCTCACCGTGATCTGAAAAATAGATCATAACTGAGGGATGATCGGCAGCGGCGACATCCTCAAGTACTCTTCCTAAAACATAATCGGTATAAAGTATAGAATTATCATATTCAGCGCGGCGTTGCGCCATTGCATCGTCGAGCCAGTCAAAGCCGAAAGTGTCTTTCTCGTCGCTTCCTGTAAAGTGATTGAAATCTTGGGGATAGCGGCTTTTATACTCTACGTGCGATCCTAACAGGTGTAGGAATATCAATGAATTACTGGTGGTATCGTTCAATGCATCGGTAAGTGGTGTCAGCAATGCTTCATCATAGCGCAGGCTCAGCGCGTCCTCTGAATTATCCGCTCCTACATAATTAACTACATCTGCGTTCATCGACATCACGCCTGAGGTATTGCTGACCGTGCCGGAACGTTCCTGATTAGACAACCAGAATGTCTTATAGCCCATCTCTTTGAAAAGGTCAATTACAAGGGGATATTTCAGACCGTCGCCGGCGCTGGCATCGTCTTGCTTGAATGAAAGGATTCGCTCCATATTGCCTGCAGTTGACATCGACGAACCGATAACATCTGTAAACACCACCAGGCTATCTGCCAGAGCATCAAGCTCCGGGGTGGTGGGAAGCGCATAGCCGTAAAGTGACAAGTGGCGGCGGTGCGCCGATTCACCTATGACCACTACGACCGTAGATGCCAGATGCCGGCTCGAAACGGTGTCTTTATACGGTAGCGGACGTTTTTGTGTGAGCAATGATTTGTATTCCTCATTTGCTTGCCATACCTCTCTGCCATATTTCATAAGTCGGGCCGAGAGCAGGTGAGCCGAACGTCCGTAGGGGAAACCCATACAGAATATCGCAAAAGCAATTGCTCCTAAAGAGCCGATACCAAAAGCTGCGCGGCCAATCCACTTGCCCGGCAACACCCTGAGCACCCATACGCCAATCGCTGCTGCGATCAGGGCGATGTAGAATCCGGGAGTGAAGAAAAGCTGTGAGATGTTATGAAATAGGCCGGGCATAAATTCAGACGCCTCCTGTGGAGTGGTCTGAGCAAAGATAAGGATTAGCTTTCGAGTAATTCCGAAACTGTAATAATTCCATGACACTGCATTGACAATTGCTAAGATACCATATATCGCGATAATGCACCAAATTATCACCTTCCCGTATCTGATTTTAAAAAGCGGATAACACAAAAGTAATAATGCTACGGCTTTAAAACCGCTCACACATATCAGGTAAATACATTGGAGCCATCCCGGAATCTTGAAAACCGGAGATGATGGTATGTCAATCATACTCAACACACAGAATATAAACAATACCGTTAACATATACCGGTGGACTGCGATATATTCGGATGTGCGTGTCAGGATTTGTTTAAGTTTCATTTCGTGATCATTCATTCTATGACAAAAGTAGTCAATTTAAATGATACAGGCAAATTATAAACTGTAGCAAGAAAAAAATGGACCGGTCGGCAATTTAAGGCCATTGATATCCGTTATCTGAGTAAATTGACATATATAATTATGAAACCTGAAACTCCCGTGCTGCTGCTCACCGGTTATCTGGGCAGTGGCAAAACCACTCTTCTCAATCATATCCTTACTAATCGCAAAGGTATCCGCTTTGCTGTGATTGTTAATGATATTGGCGAAGTGAATATTGATGCGTCTTTAATTCAAAAAGGAGGCATTGTAGGCCAGTCCGATGGGGCCGACGATCTGGTGGCTCTGCAAAACGGCTGCATCTGCTGCACTTTGAAAATGGACCTCATCGAGCAGCTTCGCGACCTCATTGCCACCCGGGCCTTTGATTATATCGTCATTGAAGCCAGCGGTATCTGCGAGCCTGCCCCTATCGCACAAACTATTAATTCAATGCGACGTATGGACGAGGAATACACCGCGGCCGGTGTGCCCCGACTCGACTGCATAGTTACCGTTGTGGATGCCTTGCGTATGCGCGATGAATTCGGTTGCGGTGAGTCGCTTGAACGTCCAGGTATCGATGAGGAAGACATTGAGAATCTTATTATCGAACAAATAGAATTTTGTAACATAATTCTGCTTAATAAGATCTCTGAAATATCGGCAGAGGAAGCCGATCGCGTGCGCCGTGTGATTCGTGCAATCCAGCCACGTGCTGAAATTATAGAATGTGACTATGCCGACGTAGCCCTCGAACGCATAATCGACACAAAATTGTTCGACTTTGAAAAAGTGGCAACCTCGGCAGCATGGATTCACGCTATCGAGAGTCCCGTGACTCCCGAGCAGGAAGAGGAAGCTCACCACCATCATCATCACGCTCACGATGAGCACGAGCATCATCACCACGATCACGAACATCATCATCACCACCACGAAGGCGAAGCTGAAGAATACGGTATTCAGACTTTTGTGTACTATCGTCGGCAGCCGTTCGATATTCACAAGTTTGACCGCTTCCTCGCTCAGAATTGGCCCGCGAATATCATACGTTGCAAAGGCGTGGTGTATTTCAAACACAACCGCGATATGTCCTATCTCTTTGAACAGGCCGGCAGACAGAAAAAACTTACCGAAGCGGGATTTTGGTATGCCACTGCTCCCGAGGAGGAACTCATCGAAATTATGCGTCGCGAACCGGGTTTGGTGCGCGATTGGGATGAAACCTACGGCGACCGTATGATCAAGCTGGTAATAATCGGTCGCAACCTTGACCGCGGCGCCATAACCGCAGCTCTCGACGATTGCCTGGCTGCAAAATAATAGTATAGCAAAAGCCTTCGATTGATAGTATGTCAACCGAAGGCTTTTTGCTCTTAAATTTTGCGAATTACCTTTGCCGGATTTCCGGCTACAATGGTGTGGGGAGCAACGTCTTTGGTTACTACGCTTCCTGCACCCACCACGGCTCCCTCGCCGATGCAGACGCCGGGTAGCACTACTACATTTGAGGCTATCCATACGTTATCGCCTATCGATATAGGTTTTGCCTGCATAATCCCCGCATTGCGACGCGTGGCATCGGTGGCGTGAATTATGGTGCATAGCGTTGTGTTCGGGCCAATAAACACATTATCTCCGATTTTTACTTCGGCTTCATCAAGAATGGCGAGATTGAAATTTCCAATGAAATTATCTCCTATATGAATGTTGAACCCGAAATCGCAGCGAAATGGCGAGTGGACTACAAATTTTGAGCCTATGTGTCCGAATAATCCTCGAATTATAGCTTCTCTTTCAGCTTTTTTAGAGGGTGGGGTGGTGTTAAGGTAAAAACATTTTTCAGCACATTCTGCTAACACTTCGCCAAATGCCGGATCAAAGCCGTCAAGCCAAACACCGGAACGCAGTTGATCGAATATATCATCCATAAATATAATACTTAGGCAGCGTTATCCTCCTTGGCTATCTTGCTGATGCGGTTGGAAAACCATCTGTAAATGAAGTAAAAACCGACGAAAAGTGCTACACCAAGCGCACTTCTGGCCGGTAAATTCATCAGCTGATGGTGACGTAGATATTGGTTGCATAGTGAAATCACTGCACCGTAACCAGCTGCCATCATTAATAAAAGGAGAAAAGCCGATAAGGCTTTTTTTGTTATGGATTTCATTGCTATTTTATTGGGTGCAGTTAGCCTGCATAATTGGCAAGGGCCGAGCTGAAAGCGCGGTGAAGGTCTTCAAACCGGCTCAGGGTATCTCCGCCGTGACGCGCCATCGATGCACGAACGCGATCAAGGCTTTTCATTTTCAGATCCCCCGATTTGCTATAAAATTTGTCGGCATAGCATATCACTTTCTCCATCAGCGTCTCAGGCATATAATTGCGGTCGGCCGGTAGGGGAAGATCAAGAATCTCGCGCAATGATGGTGTTATGCCGGTGCCGGTGTGACGCTCGGCCACGCGGGCTGCCCACTCGGGGGCGCCTGCTTCGCGCATAATGTCGGCGCCGATCACACCGTGGCAAATGTAGGGTCGGTCGCCATAGCAGTTTAATCCGGCAGCGTTAGTTCCGCATATACCAATATCGTGTAGCATTGCCGCGGCTTCAAGCTGCACAGGATCAATTCCCAGGTGAAGCTGTTCGTTGATATGACAAGCCAACCGCGCCACCGACCGCGAGTGATGCCACAAGATATGGCGACAGGGGTCGGTGGCGGGATATAAGCGATCGTAAAATTCGGTGTATTCTACCATCATTCCACGATGGTGTTCCAGCCGTGAATGTCCTCCTGCTCGCCAAGACGTATGGCATTGAGGTGGTTGTAGAGCAGGGTGCACACAGGGCCGGGCTTGTTATCCTTCGATATTACGTAGGTCTTGTCGTTGTCAAGATCCACGATGGAGCCGATGGGCGAAATTACGGCCGCAGTGCCACAGGCACCGGCTTCAGTGGCGCGTTCCAGATCATCTACTGTCATGTGGCGCTCCTCAACCTCGATATTAAGATCGCGGGCAATTTGCATCAAGGCTCGATTGGTTACCGAGGGCAGGATTGAATCGCTCTTGGGGGTCACATACTTACCGTCTATGATGGCAAAGAAATTGGCAGGGCCACATTCGTCCAGATATTTCTTCTCTTTGGGATCAAGGAAAAGCACGGCAGAGTAACCAAGCTCATGGGCGTGATGACCTGCAGCGAGCGAAGCTGCATAGTTGCCGCCCACTTTGAATCGACCCGTGCCGCGGGGAGCTACGCGGTCATATTGACGCATAATGCAGATGTCGGTGCAGCCGAATCCGGTCTTGAAATACGGACCTACCGGAGTCACCATAATGATAAACATATATTCCGCGGCCGATTTCACGCCAATTGAGGGGGAGATACCTATTTCGAGCGGACGGATATATAGTGATGCATCCGAGCCATAGGGCGGAATGAAACGTTCGTTGAGCTTTACAGCTTTGATTACCATTTCGCGGAACAGATCGGCAGGAACGGGCTGCATCATAATACCCTCGGCTGAGCTGCGCAGACGGGCTGCGTTGTCGTCAAGACGGAAAATGCGAATTTTGCCGTCCTTACCGCGGAATGCTTTAAGGCCTTCAAAGAGTTCCTGGCCGTAATGGAGGCAAGTGGCTGCCATGTGCAGGTCAATGCGGTCTGAAGTGGAAACTTCGATTTCGCCCCACTTTCCGTTGCGGTAATAGCAACGCACGTTATAATCGGTAGGATGATATCCAAAGGGCAGCGACTGCCAGTCAATATCAGGTAATTCCATTTGTTAATTCGGAGTTTTATGTTATGGTATCACCGCGGCGGGCGGTGTGATACTTCACTGCAAAGTTGGGTATAATTTCTCAGCTGACCAAATAACGGCACAAAAAAGTGTGTTTTGTGTATATTTATCGGTGAATATTATTCGCGGCGTTTGGGTTTACGCAGGGTAAACCGGAAGCACAGGCCACCCTCGGGTCGGTTGAAAGCTTCGATTTGTCCGCCCAGAGCCTCCACGGTGTTCTGCACAATGCAAAGTCCCAGACCGGTACCGCCCTTTTTTCGGGAACGGCCGGTGTCCTCGCGGAAGAATCGCTCAAACAGGTGGGGAATACTTTCTTCCTTAACACCTACGCCGTTATCGTAGAATTCAAAAGTGAATTTTTCGTGGTCCTCACCGGTCATCACGATATTACATTCAGTGCCTTTAGAGTAGGCGGCTGCGTTTTTGGCAAGGTTGGCAATCATTGCGCTCAACAAGCTTTCATTGCCGATAACGCGGCAGGTTGAAGGAATATCGTAATTGATTTCCATACGACCCATGATACCGGATGTTTCAAGATCGCTCACGCTTTGGAACACTATTTCGTGGAAATCCACCGGCTCTGTATTGATCATCTGAGTGCCGAATTCCAGACGGTTGATCGACGAAAGGTCTTCCAGAAATGCTACCAGGCGATCCACATGCTGCGACATTTTGTTAAGGAAGTGCTGCAGTGCCTCGGGATCCATTTCGGGATGATCGCGTATGGTGTCCAGATAACCCTTGATAACGCCCACGGGGGTTTTTAGCTCGTGGCTCAGATTATTGGTGAGTTCGCGTTTCAGGGTAGTTTTTTCTTCCAAGGCGTGCAGCGCCACTTCGTGCTCGCGTTTCAGCTTGCGGACATTGAGCATTCGTGTATTGTGAAATTTCACAATATCGCGGGCTATATCACCAAACTCATCGTTACTGAACTGTTGACCGGGAATGAAGTTGGTATCGTTGGCGGCAGAGTGAGCAAAGTCGCGCAGGCGCTCTATATTGCGAGCCATACGTCGAGCGAGTATATTGGTGAGAACCGTAGCAACCAGCGCTACAACAAAGATCAGAGCGAGTACATTTTTAGAAGCCTTGGTGGCTTCGAGCACTTCGTTGCTGAACGGCAGAATACAGAAGATCTGAAGTCGCCTGTCTGCGCTTTCCATTCTTTGGAATACGAAGTTGGGCCGACCGTCGCTGTCATTGGTTTCAATATAGTCGCTTACGATTTCATCACCCGGCGTAATGTCGGTAGGAATGATAGGCTCGCCGAGGTCGTACTCGGTGAGTCGTTCACCATTGAAATACACCGACAGACGGATGGAATCGAACACAGGTGCCTCACGGTAATAATCGCGAATGAAGTTCAGAAACGCCTGAGGAGCGTTGTCCTTTTCATACATCGCAATGATACGGGTGTTAATGAGCGTTACCTGAGAGCGGATGTTTTCAAGTTTGGCTTCACGCTGCATGTGGAAAAACCACACACTCATACCAATTATAATGAGCCAGATGAACACAGTCATCGGCACAAAAAGACGCCAGTAGAAACTAGTAGGTTTCTTTGAAGCCATAACCGAAGCCGGGACGGGTTACGAGGTTTTGGGCGTATTCGCCAATTTTCTTGCGCAGGCGTGTAAGGTTGGTATCGATGGTGCGATCGCTCACCACCACGTCTTCACCCCACACATTGCTGATTATTTCCTGACGGGAATAGATGCGGTTGCGGTGTGTGAGGAAGAATTGCAGAATTTCAAATTCGGTGCGTGTGAGCGGAAGTTCCTCGCCGTTGTAGTAGCATATTTTTTCGTTGCGGTCGATGCGGAGGTTTTTGAATGTTACGTCTGATTCATAATCCCCCTCGGGTTCGGTGGCAGCGGGAGCAGCAGCGGCAGAGCGGCGAAGCACAGCACGCACGCGAGCCACAACTTCATTGATGCTGAAAGGCTTGGTTACATAGTCGTCGGCACCAATATTCAGGCCCATCACCTTGTCGTCCTCTTCGTTAAGAGCAGAGCAGAATATAATAGGAGTTTTTTCGGTAGCGGTGACGTTACGCACACGTTTAGCAAAGTCGTAGCCACTGAGTTCTCCCATCATTATATCCACGATAAACAGCTGGTACTGATCCAGATCCATATCCAGAGCTTCCTCGGCGCTGAGTGCCGTGTCTACTTCATATCCTTCCTTAGTAAGGTTGTATTGCAGGATGTCGCAGAGTGCATCCTCGTCATCTATTACTAATATTTTAGCTCTCATATTTGTGGTTTAGGAGTATTGTTGTTTTTTGAGAGTGTAAAGTTAATACAATTAACGAATGCAACAAAGTTAAAGTGTGTTAACGGTAGAACTTTTCTGATGGCCGTTGGTTATAATGACATAGATACTTAATTAGTATGTTTTTCATGGTAAAGATTTAAGGTTAATCGAGAGGCCGATTGGGAAATTAGCTTACTCACAAAAAATGGTTCAACAGATCTTCGGATCTATTGAACCATTTTTTGTAGCACGGTGATTAAGTGTCGGCTCTTAGACTGTAAGGTTGAGCATGCCGTCGGCCACGGCCTGTGCTTTGTCTCGGCCCACAGTTGCGGCTGCTATGGTCAGAGCAAATTTGAAGGTGGCCGAGGGGCCGTTGCCTGTGATTATACGGCCGTCCTGCTCCACAGCAGCTCCGGTAGCAGTGGCACCCGACGCTGTGATGGCATCCTCAAAACCGGGATAACCGGTAGCTTTCTTACCCTTCAGCAAACCGAGCGGTGCGAGCACCATTCCGGGCGATGCGCATATTGCAGCTACATTACCGCCATTATTATAGTGGGATACTAACAGCGATGTGAGGGCCTCGCATTTCGACAGGTGTTCGGCACCGGGCAGACCGCCGGGACAGATGAGCCAATCGGCATCTGAAAAATCAGCACCATCCATCACCACATCTGCCGCTACAGTGATTCCGTGTGCACCGGTCACCATACGTTCCTTATGGATAGATACAAGCGTGATTTCCATTCCGGCGCGGCGCAGGATGTCAGCTGTGCCCAGAGCTTCGATTTCCTCGAAGCCGGTGGCGAGAAAGAGATATGAACGTTTCATAATATATTAATGTGTATGCGTGGTAAACGTTAATGATATCATCCGCACTTAGAGGTGCCGCACGAGGTACATATCAGGCAACCTTCCTGATACACGAGTGTTTCCTGACCGCAGTTGGGGCATTTCTGACCACTGGCACTGGTGCCGTTGGGCAGATATTTTTTAAGCGCACGTTCAACACCGTTTTTCCACGAGTTGATTGATTGTGAATTGAGTTCAAGTCCTCCGACAAGTTTCAGCACCTGATCGATAGGCATACCGTAGCGGAGCACGCCGGAGATAAGCTTGGCATAGTTCCAGAATTCGGGATTGAATTTGTCTGACAGCCCCTCGATGGTGGTTTTGTAACCGCGTTTGTTGATAAACTGGAAGTCGTAACGCTTATTGCCGTCGGCATCCATTGCCTTGATGATCTTGCCGTGTGATACGGATTTGGGACAGAAGATACCCTCATCATCGTCGGCCAGACCTGTGAATATCTCGTAGGGTTTGCCGTCCATAAGACCCACAAAGGCAATCCATTTCTCCTTATTGTTCTGAAAACGAACGACGTCGGCTTCTAACTCGATAGGACGCTTGGCCACGTGGTGTGCGGGGAAGCCGCCTGCATCTGCCACAGGTTCTGCGGTGTCTTTTTTCTTTTTCTGTTCAAGGGCGACGAGTACGCCGGAGCGTGAGCCGTCGCGATACACTGTGCATCCTTTGCAGCCTGATTTCCAGGCTTCCATATACAGGCGGTTTACAACCTCTTCGGTAACATCGGACGGCAGGTTTATGGTTACTGAGATGGAGTGGTCAACCCACTTCTGAATACGCCCCTGCATGTGCACCTTCTCAAGCCAATTGATGTCATTGGCAGTGGCGCCGGAGTAGGGTGATTGAGCCACCAGAGCGTCAATTTCCTCCTGGGTATATTTTTTATCGGTGTCGATACCGGCGGCTTTCATCCAATCAAGGAACTTGGGATGATATACGATATATTCCTCGAATGCATCACCGGTGTCGTCCACATAGTCGATGCGCACGTCTGGATCTCCGGGATTCACTTTGCGGCGGCGTTTATAAACGGGCATGAATACAGGTTCTATGCCCGAGGTGGTGCGGGTCATCAGAGATGTCGTGCCGGTGGGGGCGATGGTGAGGCAAGCGATGTTGCGACGACCATACTTCAACATATCTTCATACATCTTCGGGTCGGCCTGGGCGAGCCGTTGCATGAATGGGTTGTTGCGTTCGCGCTCAGCATCAAAAACCTCGAAGGCTCCGCGTGTGCGGGCGAGGTCAACCGATGAAGCGTATGCGGCAAGTGCCAGCGCTTTGTGCACCTTTTCTGAAAAGTCAGTGGCTTCGGGTGTGCCGTAGCGCAACCCCATTGCAGCAAGCATATCGCCCTCGGCGGTAGTACCGACGCCGGTGCGACGGCCTTTGGCGGTCTTGTTTTTGATTTTAAGCCAGAGGTTGCGTTCGGTTGATTTAACTTCCTCGGTCTCGGGGTCGGAATCAATCTTTTCAAGGATGACATCGATTTTTTCCATTTCCAGGTCGATGATGTCGTCCATGATACGTTGGGCCTTGGCTATATGTGTGCGGAACAAGTCGAAATCGAATTCGGCCTGTGGTGTGAACGGATTTTTGACGTAGCTGAAAAGGTTTACAGCCAACAGTCGGCATGAATCGTAAGGACACAATGGAATTTCACCACAGGGATTGGTTGAGATAGTGCGGAAGCCGAGATCGGCATAGCAATCAGGCAGCGATTCGCGGGTGATGGTGTCCCAGAAAAGCACGCCGGGTTCGGCCGATTTCCATGCGTTATGTATTATTTTATTCCATAGCGCGCGGGCATTAATATCTTTGGTGATAGTAGGCTCATCGGAATCTATGGGATATTGCTGAGTGTAAGTTTCGCCTGCTTCGGCAGCTTTCATAAATCCATCGGTGATGCGCACAGACACGTTTGCACCGGTCACTTTGCCTTCGGTCATCTTGGCATCGATGAAAGCCTCGCTGTCTGGGTGAGCAATTGATACTGTCATCATCAGCGCGCCACGGCGTCCGTCCTGTGCTACCTCACGGGTTGAGTTGGAATAACGCTCCATGAAGGGCACGAGTCCGGTTGAAGTAAGAGCAGAATTTTTTACAGGCGTACCCTTGGGACGGATGTGCGAAAGGTCGTGTCCCACACCTCCGCGGCGCTTCATTAGCTGCACCTGCTCTTCGTCGATACGGATGATGCCACCATAGCTGTCGGGATTGCCATCGATACCTATAACAAAACAATTGGAGAGCGAACCTACCTGAAAATTATTGCCGATACCGGTCATAGGGCTACCCTGCGGCACGATGTAACGGAAATCTTTCATCAGGTCGAAAACTTCCTGATGCGACATCGGTTCGGGATATTTCTCCTCGATACGGGTGATTTCGGCTGCCAGGCGATGATGCATATCATCCGGGGTAAGCTCATACAGATTGCCGAACGAATCTTTCAGGGCATACTTATTGGCCCATACACGGGCTGCAAGTTCGTCGCCGCCGAAATATTCTTTGGAAGCTTCATAGGCTTCTTCAAAGGTGTAAGTTTTGTTTTCCACGGGAAAGGGTGAGTGATTGGTTTTCGGCTACAAAGATACATTAAAGTTACCGGAGAATAAAATTTTCCGGTAAGAATATCTGTATAAATGTTGAAAACTTTTCTTGAAACGGGCTTTTAAATCTTACCCCGGATATACCCTAAAACATCGTCCTGGATTTTTGACCCCATCAGTTTGTTTACCAAAAAGTAAACTATAAGAGCCGATGGAATCTGTATCGCGAGGCAAATCAAAGGATTATAAATAAATTCAGATAACTTCCAAAGCCCGATGCAAATTACGGTGGATGAAATAAGGTAAGGCAGAAGGTCTTTAATGAACGATGAAATTGTCGTGGTTGTGAAACGTGTGGTGTATATCAGGGTCGCAATCCAGCTTATTATCGATGCAATCAGTTGTCCCCACAGCATAATCTCAAGTCCCAGAACGGGTTGACCGGGACGTTGCAAATCAATATACGGTAAAGTGAACGCGAGGAAAATCAGAGCTACGCTGTCGCGAAGCACTTCCATCCACATTATTGTGCGCGCGTGGCCCTGAGCAAGCAGGAAATTGTTATACAACCCTGTCAACACGGTGAAAACGCCTCTGAGCAGCAAAATCTGAAAAAGGATTATCGAGGGATCCCATTTGTTGTCAAAAAGCAAATGGAAAATAGGCGTGGCCATGGCAATCAATCCTAACATAGCCGGGAAGAGCAGATAAGCCGTGAAGCGATTCATCTTTGAGCAAGCACGGATGAAACGTTCTCGCTGGTCCTGAACGGCCGAGAGGGTAGGCAGGAATGACGAGGTGAGTGTTTGCGACAGCGACATTATACCCATCTTGCTCCATTTGTCGCTCTGGGTGTAATAGCCCAGTTGGGACAGCCCCGCGCGGTTGCCAATAAAGAATGAGTAGATGTTGAGAAACAGTGTATTGAGAAACGATGTGAACATCATACGGCTCCCGATACCTAAAAAGCTACGCAGCGCGGGCCACGAAAATTCGAGTGAAGGAAGCCAGTGTTGAGTGGTCCACAGTACCAGCGATTTGACAGCCCCGAGGGTAAGAGTCTGCCACACGATTGCCCAAGCTCCGTAGCCGTATACGGCCAGGGTAATTCCTACCACGGCTGCGGCAACAAGCCCTAAAGAATTGCTTACCGCCACCATCTTCACTTCCATTTTTTTCATCAGGCGATTGGTCTGGACAATGGCGGACGCATTGATGATAAATGAAAGGAACATTACTCTGGACAGGGGAATGAGCCGGCGATTGCCTTGAAAGCAATCGGCTATCAGAGGTGCGCAGAACCACAGGATGATGTAAAGAAAGACGGCAACCCCGAGATTGAACCACAGGACAGTGGAGTAATCGGTCTGAGTGGGATTCTTACGTTGAATGAGTGCGTATGAAAATCCGCTGTCAACCAGCAGTGAGGCAAAGGCCTGAAATACAAGGACAGCCCCCACAAGACCAAAGTCCTCGGTGCTGAGCAAGCGAGCCAAAACTATACCCGTAACCGCGTAAAGCACCTGTGATGCTACGCGGTCAATTACGTTCCATTTCAGCGAACGTGCGGTGCGACTCTTAAGCCTTTCGTCCTCTTGATCTGTCACTTACCGGAATTGTTTGAAACCGGGAATGCCTTGATGCCCAAGCTTCTGTTCACAATCTTTTCAGGTTCACCTTTATAATACACTTTGCCTGAACCGGCCCCATAAATAGTGAGAGTTTCAAGCGCTGTGCAGTCGATGTCGCCCGTGCCGAAAAGCACAGCCTTCACTTTCTGAACCTTGAGCGGACCGGCCTCGATAGGCCCGGTACCGATGCTCGACAGCTTGGCTTGTCGGGCCTGGCCACCCTGAATCACAACACTACCGCAGCCTGTGGCTACATTCGCTTCAAGTGAATTGGCCTCAATATCTTTAACGATAAGGTGTCCGTTTCCCATCACACGGGCACGGAAATTCTTTACCGGGGCAGCCGACAATATTCGCAGTGTGGAGTCTGAAGCGTTTTCAGCTTTTGACAAAGATGATGAATATACTCGCACCGTAGGCACACCTATTGAATCAGTGCCATCGGTATCCAGTTGGATACGAAGGCTTCCCTTGTTGTTGGTGAACATCAATTTAGATGCCATTTCTTTGTCGCAATCGAAATAGGCATATCCCGCCGAGTCGGCCGAACAATAATAATCTACATTAATATTATTTGATACCTGCAATTCGGTGAAGTCGAGCACTTCGAGTCTGAAGTTTTCGGTTTCAGCAGCATTGATGCCAAAAGATACAATTAATAGAGCAACTAATGTGAAGAATGTTTTACGCATAGAGAATCAAACTAAAAAGTATTATATCTTTTTAACAATCGATGGGATGATTTCGTTTTCCACTTTGTCAAGAATTTCGTTTAAGAGTTCAAGATTATCGGCTTGAAGCATTGCAATACGTGTCTGGCGGAAATCGGGAATGCCTTTGAAAAGTGGTGATGCAGCCAAATGACGGCGTATGTGCAGGATGCCTCGATATTCATCTATGCGGTTTACACTCTCGCGAATCTGTCGGCGCAGAAGGTTGAACTTTTCGGATATGGAAAGGTCCTGAACTTCCAGGCCGTTAACAGCTCTTGATATATTGTGGAAAATCCAGGGTGCGCCGATGGATGCGCGACCCACCATAACCCCGTCGACACCATAGCGGTTGAACGCCTCAACAGCTGCCTCGGGGGTGGTAATGTCGCCGTTGCCAATAACGGGAATTGTGAGTCGGGGATTCTCTTTTACGCGGGCTATCATTTCCCAATCGGCATTTCCGCTATAAAGCTGAGATCGTGTGCGGCCGTGCACAGTGATTGCGCTGATACCGCAATCCTGAAGCTGCTCAGCGAGTTCTACAATTATCTTCGACTCATGGTCCCATCCTAATCGAGTCTTGACGGTCACGGGAACCTTGACAGCATCCACAACCGCCTTAGTGATCTCAATCATCTTGGGGATATTGCGCAACATTCCTGCTCCGGCACCTTTTCCCGCAACCTTTTTCACGGGACAACCGAAATTTATATCAAGTACATCCGGACGGGCTTGTTCAACAATCTTGGCTGCCTCAACCATAGGCTCCACTTCCTTGCCATAAATCTGGATGGCAGTGGGGCGTTCGGCATCAGAGATTGTGAGCTTGCGGGTGGTGGCCTGG
>CAZHDH010000008.1:0-47560 GCA_964531245.1 uncultured Bacteroides sp.
TGACTGCCCTCAAATCTGAAGATGAACCCACTAATTAAGGTAAAACCATGGCTCAAATAGAACAATCCGACAAAGGCGGCAAAAAGAAAAAAGGCGCCCAGAAAAAGATGTCTATCCATGTGGACTTTACCCCCATGGTGGATATGAACATGCTTCTTATCACATTCTTCATGCTGTGTACCACAATGATCAAATCGCAGACCCTGCAGATCATTCTCCCTACCAATGAAGACGTGAAAAAGGAAAACCAGGCACAGGCCAAACAGTCTGAAGCTATCACCCTGATCCTCGACACCGAATACGAGGGCGACAAACCCAAAGTAGATGCCGAATCAGGCAAAACCGTTCACCATATCTATTACTACGAAGGTATCGCAGATACTACGTTCTCTACCAGCAAATACCTCTCTCGCGAGGAATTTATCGGTAACCAGAACCACCAGCCCCAGGGCATCCGCAAAATCCTCCGTGGCAAGAACGAACAGGTGATGAACGAATACGAAAAGCTCAAAGAACAGTGGAAGAACAAGGAAATCACCAAGGAAGAATTTGATAAGCTCGCCAAGCAAAACTCGGCCGACTCTACCAAAACTCGTCCCGTTGTGGTGATCAAGCCCGGTCCTAACACCACTTACGAAGGCCTCATCAACGCCCTCGATGAAATGCAGATCAACCAGATCTCGCGTTACTCTATCGAGCTCCCCACTCACACCGACACTGTTCTGCTCCGTCACTACGAACAGCAGCACGGCGAAACCATTATCCGTCCCACTATCCGCTAACCTTTTAATTATTGCACAAAATGGCAAAAGACGTAGATCTTTCATCAAAAGAGTGGCTGGATATTGTCTTCGACGGCAAAAACAAAGAGTTCGGCGCTTATGATATGCGCAAAAACTCAGTACAGCGTCACACTCGCGCTGTAGTGTACGTGCTCATCGGTCTCGCCGTTATCCTCGTCCTCCTGATTCTCTCGCTCACCGGTGTATTCTCGCGCGGCGAAGAAGAAGGACCCGACGCTGCCACTGAACAGGAACTCGCCGTATTCGCCCCCGACGAAGCTATCGAAGAGGAAGAAGAAATCGAGGAACAAGTGAAATTCGAAGAACCCGAAGAAATCATTCAGCCCGAAGAAGTTGCCAACGAACAGCGCGTTACTGACCTGCTCATCGTGGAAGACGACAACTTTGAAAAGGAAAAAGAAGTAAAAACCCAGGATGACCAGATGCAGAACGAAGCTCAGGTGGGTGCTATTGATATCACCGAAGGTACCAATGACATCAACAAGCAGGTAGTTCGCGAACAGGTCGTTGCCGAAGAACCCAAACCCGTTGAACCCGAAAAGACTTATACCATGGCAATGGTAGAACAGAAACCCGAGTTCCCCGGTGGTGAAGCAGCCATGTACAAATGGCTCGGCGACCATATCTCTTACCCCGCTCAGGCTTCTGAGGAAGGCGTACAGGGTCGTGTCGTGGTTCAGTTCGACATCTCCAAAACGGGTACTATCGAAAACGTTAAGGTTGTCCGCGGCCGTCACCCGGCCCTCGACAAGGAAGCCACCCGCCTGGTGAAAGCCATGCCCAAGTGGCAGCCCGGTCGTAACAACGGCCAGCCCGTTAAGGTGACATACACCCTTCCCGTCACCTTCAAGCTCCAGCAATAATACTGCTTTTGAACTCCATAATCCCGGAGGCTGTGACCCAGTTCACAGCCTCCGTTTTTTTGATAGCGGAGTCCAATGGTCCATCGCCGCAGTGCGGCGTGTGGTTCACGCCGGATGAACACCGTCCAGTGGAGCGACGCCGCTCCGCGGTGTCGGGCACGCGCTGGAATAGTAAGGCGTTGAAATACAGCGCTTTGTAGGGACGCAAAAATTTTTGCGTCCGCTGCCGGATGGCCAACCGCGCGCCCCCATCCGGACGAGGACGCAAAAATTTTTGCGTCCCTACAACGCATTGTGAATCAGCGAGTTGTGAATAATTACGACGCAATCACCGGGAGTCACCCCGCTCTGGGGTGTGGGGGGCGCGCGAATTGAGGATTTCGCGGTGTTCGCCATCCGGCGCGCGTCTGACACCGCAGAGCGGCGTCACTCCACTGGACGGTGAACCCCCGAGAAGTGCCATCCGGCGCGCGTCTGACACCGCAGAGCGGCGTCACTCCACTTGACGGTGTACCCCCGAGAAGTGCCATCCGGCGCGCGTCTGACACCGCAGAGTGCCGTCACTCACGGTGCCATCCGGCGTGAATTCCAGCTATTCAGCGCGTGGATACAAATGGTAGTTGTATCCTACAGTCATCGTCATACTGTGCTCATATTCCCCAGAGCACTCTTATTTATGAATTTTTATGAAAAAAAGTCGCTCAAAACTTGCCTATGTTCCGAAAAATTCGTTACTTTGCACTCTGTTTTGTGGCTCATCCTTGAAAGCCCCCTTGAAGATGCACTTGGAGGTGATATGAGACCTGCGATTGGCGCCACCCGACACATTATTTTATAGAAAGAAAAAGATAAACCGTTAAAGCCATGTCAAAGATTTGTCAAATTACCGGCAAAAAAGCTATGGTGGGCAACAATGTTTCACACTCAAAGCGTCGCACCAAGCGCAAATTCAACGTAAACCTCTTCAACAAGAAGTTTTACTGGGTTGAACAAGGCATTTGGATTTCTCTTACGATTTCTGCTGCCGGCCTCCGCACTATCAACAAACTGGGCCTCAACGCAGCCATGATTCAGGCTGCCGAAAAGGGTTACCTCAACGAAAAAGATATTAAATTCTTAGGTTTCTAAACATTATGGCAAAGAAAGCTAAAGGCAATCGCGTTCAGGTTATCCTCGAATGCACCGAACATAAGGCAAGCGGCATGCCCGGTACTTCTCGTTACATCACTACCAAAAACCGCAAAAACACTACCGAACGTCTTGAGCTCAAAAAATACAACCCCATCCTCAAGCGTGTAACTATCCACAAAGAAATCAAATAAATTTCCTGACGTATGGCAAAGAAAACCGTTGCATCTCTTCAGAAGGGCGAAGGTCGCACCTACTCGAAGGTTATCAAAATGGTCAAGTCTCCCAAGACAGGCGCCTATGTCTTCAAAGAAGAAATGGTGCCCAACGACGCTGTTAAAGACGCTCTCAAATAAGATCATCTTTCACCAAATATATTTCGGCTTTTACCCCTGCGCGGGGTGGAAGCCGTTTTTTTCGTTATTAAGGGTTTCTTTTTTCATTTCTTGAACATTTGCCGGCTACGGATGTTTTTTCATTATACTCATATTAATCCTTTATTTCGATCGTATGAAAAAATACATCTTTGCGGCTCTGGCTGCCTCTGCTTGTGTTCCGGCTTTCGCTGTCGATAACTATAACGACTCGGTAGCTATATTTCAAGAACGTACACACATCGTAACCGGCAACGCCAACTCTGCCGATGCCGATGTGATGCGCACTTATTATTCTCGTGAGAATATGGCCTGGGCCGACCCTCTTGCACCGCGCTTTATTCTCCTTGACCGCCAGGGGCAGATAGCCTTCGGTATCGGCGGACAGATGTATGCCACCGCCTCATACGATTTCGATGGTGCGGTTAATTCGTCAGGATTTGCTACCTACGACATCTCAGTGCCTTCAGATCCTGCGCTGCGTCAGCGTTTCGGCGCCGACCTCAGCCATAGCAGCCTGTTCCTGAAGCTCGTGGGTAAAACCAAAAAATATGGCATTTATCAGGTGTATATGCAGGCTAATTTCACCGGTGATAACGGTGGATATGGTTTCCGCCTCAAACAAGCCTACGTGACGCTCGGACACCTCACCGCGGGTCTTGCATCATCCACCTTCACCGACGCCGCCACAGAGGCTCCTACGGTGGATCCCGAGGGTCCTTCAGGCCAGGTATCTGCCAAGAATATGCTATTCCGCTATGTCACCCCGGTACGTAATGGTTTTTCGGCCGCAATATCGGCCGAAGTGCCTTCGGCAGCCTATACCACCAATACGGCAAATGAAGCCATAGCTCAACGTGTGCCGGACATCCCTGCCTACGTGCAATATTCGTGGGCTGAAAACCAGCACGTGCGCATCTCGGGCCTATTCCGTGATCTGGCATATCGCAATACCCTCACGGGGCGTAATCATCTCAAACCCGGGTGGGGCGTTCAGTTCAGCGGTATCAGCAACCTTGATTCCTATGGCTTTGCAAAGGTGTTCGGACACATAGCATACGGTCGCGGATTTGCGCATTATGTCAACGACCTCGGTGGCAGTGGTTTCGACCTTATGCCGGTGGGTGCCGATGGCGAGATGGAAGCACCGAAAATGATGGCTTGGACAGCTGGTGTCTACCTCAATTTTACTCCCAAGCTCACGGTCACCGGTTCGTTTAGCCGTGCCCAGACCTACGGACTGAGTCATCTGGGTGGAGATACCTACCGCTACGGGCAATACGCCGTGGCAAATGCCTACTATCAGGTAGATGCCAACTTCCGCGTGGGCGCTGAATACATCCACGGCTGGCGCAAAAATTACGATGGCGAGCAGGGCAACGCCAATCGCCTTGACTTCCTGCTGCAATACGCCTTCTGATCCCCATCATACTCCCTGAACATAAAAGATATGCACCACCCACCGGCAGTGCATATCTTTTTTATGTACAGATCTGAAATCAATGCTTAACAACTACTTTTATGCGAGTAATGACATCGTAATTATACAACTCCTTTTCGGCAAGCACGCCATTCACATAGTAGTCGAAGTCGCCTTTGTAGGTTTTGAACTCAGAAAATTCCGAGGTAGGGATTGCCTGTATGTTCCAGCTCTGACCACCCTCGTGCCATTCAATGGTAATTCCATTCGCGGCAAATTCCTCATCAAAGGACAGAACATACCAATAGAAGTGTTGAGGCCAAGTGTAATCGTTCGGAATGTTATCCCAATCGAAGTGAGGGCAAAGCTCATATTCATCTAACCTATTTCTGTCAGGGTCAAAGGCGAAATCAGGCGATTGACCCGGTTTGAAATATGCCATACATGTATCACATTGGAAATATTCACAAAAGCCATCCTTAAGCACATTATATGCGTTAGGTTTTTCATTCCGGCCATTGTACTTCACCACAAGTTGATCGTCGATAAGCGAGAAAGTGTTATCGCAGGTATTCAGAACGTTCAAGCCACTCTCATCCTCCATTAAGATTTCGATAAATTTAGTCTCGCGCAGCTTAGGCTTCGGCAGCCCAGGCTCATCAGAACTGCATGAGCATATTGCCACAGAGAGCACTAAAAGCATAATTTTATAGGTGGTATTCATATCATTTATGAGTTGAGGTGAACTTACACTTCAGATTATTCAATGTGTAATAGTGATGGAAAACCAATGCTGACCGCCGGGCCAATTAAAATTCTCGGCTATTTCACCATTTACGTATAATGTACAGTCGTCGTTGTCCGGGTTAATTTCGGCTTTTATGTCCCAGCGTTGGTTCCCTTCTGACCAAATTATTGTGAAACCGTCGAAAATAGTCTTCACATAATCGCTGCAGAGGATATTCCAATAATAGTCGATAGTATGATTGGGTCGTGAAAAATTACATTCACTCCCCTCTTCAATACGGTCATCACAACCTATCAAGAATAAATAAGATTGGATACCATTGTAGTAGGAGCAGCAAGTATCACACTGAAAATATTCATTATAGCCATCTTTATAGACATACTCCATACTTGGATACACAATAGAATCCATATACTCGATACTAAGCTGATCGATGATGGAGAATGTGTTATCCTTGGTATTAAGGACATTCAACCCATCCTGGTCTACTATTTCTATTACCCAGGAGTATGGTGGTTTATCAACTAAAATAAAGTCCTCCTCTTTCGAGCAAGCGGAGAGGCCCAAAAGGATGGTCGCAAGTGTAATAGGAAATATTAGCTTTTTCATAGAATAAATGATTGGATTTGCAAAGATATGATGTATTTTGATTTTTTTCCAAATAATTTGTGTGTTTTTTGAAAAATATTTTTATTGAATTAGGTAGAATAAAAAAAACAGAGCGACCGGAGTGGGGCGGTCGCTCTGAATGTGTGTCTTTTATAGTGGGGGAAGGTGTTATTTATTGAGGGCGGCGGTTACGGCTTCTTTGAGTTGGTCGCCCTGAAGATCGCGGAATACGATTGTGCCGTCGGGGGCAATGAGCATAATGCAGGGGATACCTGAAATGCCGTAGATGTCGGTGGGGATGGTGCCGGCGTTGATAATGTTAGGCCAGGTGATCCCATGGTCGGTAATGGCGCGACGTGTGGCTTCGGGTTCGTCCCATACGGCCACGCCCAGCACGTTGAGTTTATCGGCATACTGCGATGCAAGTTCCTTGATTACAGGAATCTGACGTTTGCAGGGGCCACACCAGCTTGCCCAGAAATCCACCAGCAGGTATTTACCGTCCTTGCCCACATATTGGCTCAGGGTCTGCCCCTCGACGTCGAAATCGGCATATTTTGCACCGGCGGAAGTGGCGAGTTTACGTCGATTCATATCCATCAGTTTCTGCACGCGGCGATATTTAGCCAGGGCGGGTGTTTTGGCCACCACAGCTTCGAGTTCGGCCGGTTCCATCTCGACAGCGGTGCTCATAAAGAGCTGGAAACCGATAGGATTGTCAAGATTGGCACGCATCATACTGTCTGTAAGAGCCTGATATTGTGCATAAATTACTTCCTGAGTGGCAGGGTCGGCTGTTGAGAATGCTGCACCGAGCGAATCAACGCGAGTGCTGAAAGCACGCATTTGGTCATTAAGTGGCGAGCCGTATGCGCTGCGGGTTTTGGGATCAACCACAATCGAGCCGTTTTCCACAATCACTTGCCCGGCGCGTGCGCCATCCACAAGTATGCGAGCCACGAAGGGTTCGTCAACAGTGCCGCGGAAGAGCGCTTCACCGCTTTCGGCCACAAGTGTTGAATCTATGCGTTCCTCGGTATCATAATTTACCAAAACGGCCATTGCGCCGGCTTCATCCTCGGTGAGGGGCACGCGCAGTTTGTAGGGGTCGCCCTGAGCGGCGGCGGTCAGAGCCGAGGCAATCAGGAGCAGGCTGAGTGTTTTCTTCATATCTTTAAAATTTATTTTTTGCGTAAAATCAATATCAAAGGACAGTAGGTGAGGTGGTACAGTCCATCGAGGCGCATGGGATAGCGACGGATAATTTCGCGGACATTGCCGATGCCTTGTGAGTTGGTGCTTAGTGAGTTGGCACCTATGGCCTTAATATGCCGGAGCACATCCCGGGGCGACTCGAAATCAAGGTCGCGTATGAAGGCCCGGCAGTAGAGCACCTCGAAGTGTGGTGCTACCATTTCGCGCCATCGTTCAACTGATACCAGGGGTAGGGCAGTATGAGTTATATCGCTTATTTCGTGCAGGTTACCTTTGGTGTAGGTAGTCATGGCCAATATGCCGCCGTCGGCCAACGCCCGATGGCTGTTTTTTAAGAACAATGCCGGCGAATTAAACCATTCCACCGTCGAAGCGGTGAAAATCAGATTATAATGGCAAGGCCTACTGCGCATTATCTGCATTTCTGCGTCGCAGTTGCGGAAGCTGATTTTCAGTCGCTTAGGTAAGTTCTCGGGAAGAGGGGCGCTGAGATCCCAAATCTCGAATTCGGCACGGTCAATATATCTGGCCAGCCGCCGGGTGAGCAGTCCGCTCCCACTGCCTATTTCAAGCACGGCATCCGGCGCGGCGGTTATAGCCGGAAGGATTCCGAGCTCTTTGGCGGCTGCCATAAGCTGGTGGACTACATCGGCTTGAATGGCCGCATGGCTTTCGTAGGTGTCCACGGCTGCCAGGAACCGTTGGGCTACGCTACTCTTATCAACAAAGTAACTATCTATAATGTTTTGTAAATCAACGCGATGTCCTTCACAAAACTCAACTTGTGGCACATTTACCGACTGCCACGCCCGGCGCTGATTGTGAGCCGGAAAGTCTGCGTCATCTCTACTGATTATAGCAAGATCCCACCGTAGAGGGGTAGCGACGCCGAAATATGTACGGGTGAGCACCGATTCCAGTTCCTCACGCACCGCGCTGTCCGCCAGATGGTTAAGCGTGTTGGTAAAGCATGCTTCCGGTATTCCGTATTTATCGCATATAGGATTCGGGGTGCCGTCCAGGGCTATGCGCAGGGTGGTTTTATGATCAATGGCGTGGGTGGTTTCGCTCACGGCAAACACGCCTATTCCGCAGGCCAGGATGCAAATTTCCTTGTATGCGTTTACGATACTCCAATCAATATGGAAGCTGCGGTAATCCCACACTACCATGACATCGTAGCCCGGGCGCGATATACCATCAAGGGTATCGCCACCATCGCTTCCTCGTCCGGCAAAGATGAGGATAAGCCGCGAGGAGCCGTTATTGCTTACGTATCGGTGCTGCATCCATTATCTTCATTCAGATATGGGCGAAAGTTGGAGTATGCCGCCGGTGGCGGGGTCGAGATAAGCCTTTGAGGGAGCTTTTTTATCGGTGAACACAGAGGGGTCGATACCAAATGTCACGCCTAACTGACTCAGTTGCACTTCCTGCGAGGCTATGGTCTTGCCCTCAAACTCCACGCTCACACGAGCCGATCCGGGAATCTGATACGCAAAGCCACCTTTGGGAAATTTCTTTTCCTCGCCTTTTTCGTTCACTGGCAATTCGGCAACGCGAATCGGCTCAATTGTGATATAAATAGGCGCCCCGGCCAGATTGTCGGCATCCAACACACCATCGAAAGGCGAAACACGGGCGAGCACCTCGCGCGCCATACCGGTGGAATCGGGCGTCACGGTTAGGGTGCGCACAGTGGTCCATGTCTTCGTTGTGCCTGCAAACATAGCGGTCAGGGCCTGTTCCTGATCTGATATATTGTTGAGCACCAGCTGCATTGCTTTGCCGTCGGCGGGGGGATTATCTGCCTGCCCCGAAAGCAAATCGGAACGCATATCGCGCAGCTCAAAGACGCGGGCTGCTGCCAATTCGGCTCGTTTGGATGTCGACGACGATCGTATCATATCCTGAGTCATTGCCTGACGAGCCACATCGCGCTCCAGAATGGTAGGCTCGGCTTCGCGGCCCACGGGAAGCTCGGGTGCATCGGTTTCAATAGGTTCGGCGTTGACCGATAGTGGAATCCCGGCATCGTTAAGCACGATGAACGGCGACGAGCTACCCTTGAATTGCACCAACCAGCGATTATCCTGGTCGGCCACACCACGCGGAGTGATGGTTACCGAAGCTACCTCGACGGTGTTTGATTTCTTGGTAATCGCATCGTTGATAGCAAGGTGTCGGCGGGCGTAATTATAAAACTCGCCGGGAGTGGTTTCGGTGTGGCGCGTCTCTATCGTGACATCAAGGGCCGTGATAGGCAGCGAGTACACCAAGCCGTATTCATTTGCTTTCGATGCCGTGAGGCGCTGGGTAGTTTGTGCTTCGGAGTGCAGCGGCAGAAGGAGCGACGCAGCCGATATAGCTATGGTCAGGAAGTGTTTCATATTGATAATAAGGAGAGTAGGTTAATTATTAGTCGGGTCGTCGTTAAACACGGTGTCAATTGCCCGGCCTATATTTTCTGCCACGTCATTGGCTGTGACCCCAAACGTGCCATATTTTTCCGCGGCCATTTCACCGGCCAGCCCGTGGATATATGGGGCGGCCAGAGCAGCAAATTCAGGGCGTATTCCCTGAGCCAGGAATGCCACGAGCAGCCCGGTGAGCACGTCGCCACTGCCGGGGGTGGCCAGAGCCGCGCTACCCGAGGGATTGAAATACACCTTGCCGTCGGGACGCACAATGGCTGTGAAGCGTCCTTTCAGAATTATGAAAATATGCCTTTGCTGAGCCACATCTATCGCACGCAGCAGGCGCGCGTAGGATGATGGCTGCTTGCCGAAAAGACGGTCGAATTCGCCGGCGTGGGGCGTGAGGATGCTCATCACAGGAATGTGGTTGAGCATTGACGGGCGGATGGATATGCAATTGAGCGCATCGGCATCAAGCACCAGCGGGCGCGAATTTGCGTTAGCCAGTTTTAGGAATGAATCGAGGGCGTCGATTGTAATATCGGCGGTGCCTATGCCCGGCCCGATGCCCACAGCCGCGTAATCGCGTGAAAGGATGATTTCAGAAATGGCAAAGTCGTCGGCATCGTTTTCATACATAGCACACGGCTCGGCGCTTTGCAGCACATAGAAACCACACCGCGGGGCGTGCACCGTGAGTTTGCCTACGCCGCCACGCAGCGCGCCACGCGCCGCCAGTACGGCTGCCCCCAGCATTCCGTATGATCCGGCATATATCACCGCATCGCCGCAATCTGCTTTTGACGCAAACGGATCGCGCGGCGGTATCAGATGCTTCATATCGCTTTTTTCAATCAGGCGGAATTTCCACGGTGCGCGGCTCAGCGCCGTGGGGCTGTAATCTATGGGCACAATCTTCCATTTGCCGAACAGCTCGGCGTTCTCTTTGAGGAAGAACACTACCCGGGGCACACCCAATGCCAGAGTGAGGTCGGCGTGGATGATGTTGCGGTTGATCATACTGTCCACCGAATCCACCAGCAATCCCGATGGCACCTCGATAGAAATAACCTGCGGGTGCATCTCGTTGATATAGCGTATGATAGCCATATATCCGCCGGAAATGGGCTTGACGCGTTCCGACCCGAAAATGCCATCTATCACCGTGACATCGCCACCCAGATCGGGCATCGAGAATTGCAATCCGCTCACCTCGGTGAGCAATGTCGCCCCGAGTTCCTCAACAAACATATCGCGAGTGGCGGCGCAATCGGGCGAGATCTTATTACCGCCCACATTGAACAGGTACACCTGCGGCTGGAACCCCATGCGCCCCAGATACCGGGCGGCGGTGAGGGCGTATGCACCGTTGAGATCCGGTCCGGCAAACACCACCATACGCCTGTCGCGGCTCACCAGGGCAGCTATCTCGTAAGCAAGGGTTTCGCCGGTCTTTTCAATAAACTGACGCTCGGTGATACCGGCTTCGCGAAGCGTAAACTGCCGGATGGCTCTGATTTCATCAGACGAAAAAATCTTCATAACATTTAGATAGCGTCAATTTATCGGATGATAACCTTCTGTGCGTCGCGTCCGCTGATACGGATATAGAAGCCGGATGCCGGCGCGCCTGAACCCACACGCACACCCTGCAGGTTGTAATAAACCGCCTGCTCGTCGTGGTCAAAATCCACAGCTTCCACGCCGGAAAGATTCTTAAGCGTTACTTTAATTGACGTCATACGGCTCTGAAGCACAGACTGTAACAATACCTCGCGCACTCCCTCGCCGTCAGAAGTCCAGGTGTTTGTGAGCCATTCGTATGTGCCGATCGAGGGCGAGAAATCAACGTCGCCGCTGCCACCGCTGAGCGAGGTCACAAATTCGGCGCTTTCGATCACAAAATTGGGATTGATGGAGCGGATAGTGAGCAGATCGCCGTCATACAGGCGCACATCTGTGCCGGCATCATAGGAATGGTATAGGCGCACCACGGTGTTGCTCTGTCCGCCGGATTCAAATAATATGGCCACATCGCCATCGGTAAATGTCTGACCGTCAAGGCTAATCCACTCCTTAACCTCAGGGGTAGCCAAGGCTGGAATAAGCGATTCCGGATTGCTGAAATCAAATTCGGCCACTTGTTCCGCACCGGGATTGTGTACGCTGAATTCAGCGGTTGTCACATCCGACGGAGTCATACCATCGTATACGGCGAAAGCATTGACAGTCAAATCATTGAATACCTGAAATGGTTCAGTATATACCTCCGACGTTGAGGTGGGAATAGTGCCGTCAATGGTATAATGGATTGTGGCTCCGGGAGTGTCGCAGCTAATCTCAACAAGGGTACCGGCCGAAACCCGGCCCGACGCTGGGGTGAATCGCGGAGCCGCTACCTGCTCCTGTTCGGGGTCGACATCGCCGTTGGCCGAGTCGTAAACCACTGTAATAGAATGGATATACACGCGGCGTTCGGCATCCACGATGAGGTTGGTAAGCGTGTGTTGCGGACGTGAAGGAATCTGAATTGTATAATCCTCAGGCACAATCGATTCGATATAAAGCGGCTCGGAATTTACCATCAGCATGGCATCGGCATCGCGGTCGTTATCATAGCGCGACGCATTTATCACGATGCGTTTTGCCACCACCTGAGCCTCCTGGGTCAGAGCAATGTTAAATTTACCGTTAGTTTTATTTGACGACAACCTGATAGCTTCGTTTTCAGGGAACACCGACACCACACTCGTCACCCCGGCAATATATGAGCGCCCCTGAGTAACGGCCTCGGTAAAATTTGCATTGGTGAGCGAATTTGTAGATGGTGTGCTCACACCAAATGCTATTGTAAACGAACGGTCGGCCGCAGAAGCACATAAAATCGCGGCCAAAAACATTATACCTATTGTCAGAAAATTCTTCATATCTACAGATTGTACAATTTGTGCAAAATTACGAAAAAATTGCGAGTGTACAAAAATAAAAACATCGGTGTAATTGTATATACCAAAGGATGAATTTCAACCCCTAAGATATTGCGAAACAGCTAATCCCAAGTTTGTCCTCGATGTTAGCTATGCTTTTGAAACTAAGGTTTTCAGTGCCGGAAAGTAACTTGCTAACATACTGAGGACTAACCCCCAGGCGAGCTGCAAGTTCCGCGCGTTTCAATCCGTTATCTTGCATATAACCAATTAATATAACGGCCAACTGACGCGACCAACGCAACCATCCTGCATTTTCCTTTCTCCAATTTGCCTCATCTTCAAATTTCGAAGGAGCAGCACTTTGGTTATTCTCTAAAAATTGAATATTCTTGTTTTTCATATCAAAGATCGTTTGTTAGTTCTACAAAGCCATCTTGGTCAAATATACCATTGTTTTTCAAAAATTCTTTACAAGAATTTAATTTTTTTAATTCCAGAGATGTGTGCACTCTTTCTTGCATTGTGCGAGTAAGTTTGATTGCACCCCCCGTTACGACAAATACATTAGGTTCAAGCCTGATTGCATATATCCTAAGCCAACTTGGATGTCTTTTCCTATCCCAATTACGGGCTTTCTCTCTACTTAATTCATTAAAACGAGTGTCATTAATGCTTAGAGGTTTGAATAGTTGGTCAAGATGTTCCGTATATGGAAATTCAAGTATCATTTCTTGTAATGCTTCGGCATCTTCAAATGTGTCATTAACGGCTCCATCTATGCGTTCTATATGAAAGAAACCTTTTAAATCATCAAAATGCTCAAGGAAGAAATCAAGTAAGTATTCACCATTTGTCCATTGCCTGAACAAAAGCGTGAGCTCATCAGCATCTTTTTCTGGGGATTTCACGGCCCAAAGATGATCATATCCTTCTATAACTCGTACAAACTTCATAAAATTAAAACGCTTTAAGTTTGGCAAAGTTAGAAAAAAATTATGAGAAATGCAACTTATAGGTTTAGTATATTGGTGGCCGAGAAGTATATTACTAAAAATTGCGAGTGTACAAAAATAAAAAAGTGTAGGGGGCGTTAATTATTTGAATGCTTTTAAAGTGCTAATTTGAAGAATATGGAGCTATCTGATTTTTTGATGTATAGTGGTTTTGGATTTCTGCTTGCAGGATTTGTGGGGGCGGTGTTCGGTATCTATAAGGGATATAAGGATATGGATGGGTCGAAGGTAGGCCGAATTGCCTGGTTCTCAAAGCTCAGAAGTTCGTCGGCAAGTCCGGCCGCCAATAATATAGAACGCACGTCGGCTTGGATAATTTTTGCAGGGGTGGTAATTGAAATTTTAGCGTGCTTAGTAAGGATGTAGATGATTATCCATAATGCACAATAGAGGTTTAGTCATTTATTGTGAGTTAAAGATATTTCATATTTGCTGAATCCTAAAGACTATAATCCAAAGCAGATTTGCAAAAGGATAAGACCTTTAATATTTCCCAACATTTGAGAAGAGCTCGCATATTCGTATTGTTTAGCATAAGTTACTTAGATGTTCTTGGGTTTTATTAAAACGAGAAGCAAAAGGTTGATACAAAAGGAGAGTATTAGCATACAAATAAAGAGAGTTAAGCTGATTTCAAAAAAAATTGATATGAAAATAAATAAAAAATTCAAGAGTAATGAACTGATTAAGTATACTTTACTACTACCGGAATCCTCAATTCTAATACGTGAATTTATAAGATTTAAAGAAAGATATGATATGAAGTAAAAGATTATAGGTAAAATAATGAGCACGAAATTATTATAATGTGTGTCAACATTATTTATGGCAATAAAACTCCATAAATTTGTTAGGAAGCTAATTTTGAATATTTGATTATTAGACATTGCATTATTTTTGTCCACTAAAATAAGATTAATCAATCATTAACAATAAAGGAATGGTTACCTTATAAAGCGCAGAATTTTTAATTGGTAGATTTACTTTTAGATTATTAATTCGTAGTTTGATTACGCCGGCAAATTTATAAAAAAAGTTTTTCATAAACAAGATTAAACAGTTAAGATGTCGACCGTATTATTAATATACGAATGTACTATATTTGAGAAACTTTTTTACACATTTTGATCTGTTGTGAGTTAGTTGTAGCGCGCAGGGGTGCTGGTAGTTGTATCTTTGCACAAAAAACTAAATGATAACGCTATGCAACTAACTCTTAAATCTCTGTGGATCAAACATATCGAACGTTTTTCTGACCGCTTGCGTCCGCGTCTTTATGATGCGCTTATCGGCTATCTGCTTTATGGAACGCCTATACCCGAAAAATTGATGCCTTTCCTTGGCATCTTGCTTGACCTTATGGAAATTGACGGCGATAAGCCAATGAAAACCTACGAGGCAAGCCCGGCTGAAATACAGCTCCTTGAAGAATATAAAAAGGGCTTCGCTGAAGGGATTATGGCCACATATAAGATAGATTACGAGACCTTTGAAGTCGCGTGCGATGAGATTTTAGCCTGCTGGTATCGCCCCAACCGTGGGGGACATACCCGGCCGGATCATGCTGATATTGTAGAATTTGCTCGGGATATGAGTGATACGTTCTACGAACGTTTTATCGGTTCAGCGCCAGAAGTTGGGGGTGAAAAGCACCAGGATGGTGTAGATTTCAAGACGTCCGGTGAGCATAATGGAGGCGAGCACCCACTTGGCGGCAGCTGGCATAGCGGCAAAGCTGGTGCCGTAGCCGGTGAGAGAGGTCTCGAAACCGGTGTTGCACATGCACGACAGCGAGCTGACGTAGGCCTCAAAGGGCGAGATTCCCATAAAGGACAAGACGGTGCCACCGGCCACAATCACCATGATGAACAGGCACAGGAAGGCCACCACCTTTGACAGCAATTCGTGCGACACCACACGACCGTTCACCGTCACGGAAACCACCGAATTGGGGTGAAGCACATGGTATAGTTCGTTCTTGATAAATTTGCCCAGATACACCATACGGTCTATTTTCGCACCACCGCTCGTCGACCCCGCGCAGCCGCCGCTTATCATCATAAGCACCATCAGCGACAGCACGTATGGTTGCCATATCTGGAAGCCAGGCACGAGATAACCGGTTGATGTAATGCAGGATATGACCATAAATACGGGGTCGATGAGCAGCGACCGCAGTGTCATATCGTCGGTAGCCACGAATTTTGCCACGATGAAGAAAATCGAGAATCCGATTATGGCTATGAAATACATCCTGAGCACCTCGTCGATGCGAATCTGACGCCAACGACCCGTGACAAGGCGGAAAATTACGGCAAAGTTGATACCGCCCATAAGCATAAACAGCCCCACGATGCACATCACATAATCGGAATTGAAAATCGCACCCGAGGCATCGGCCGAGAAACCTCCGGTAGACATTGTGCCGAAGGCCAGACATACGGCGTTGAACCAATCCATAGGTGTGAGTCGCAGGAGCACCGCCGCGCCTATGGTCAGCACCAGGTAAATGCCATATAGAGCTTTGGCCGTCTGGCTTATGCGGGGCATGAGTTTATCGTGGGTGATACCGGTGGTCTCGGCGTTGAACATCTGCATGCCACCAGATGTATTCAGGGCCGGTATAATTGCCAAGGTGAACAGGATAATACCCATGCCTCCAAGCCATTGCATCATTGCCTGCCAGAAAATTATGGCGTGGCTGAAATGCGAATTATCGCCCCCTATAGCTGTGGCACCGGTGGTGGTGAATGCCGATATTGCCTCGAAGAAAGCGCTGCTTACGTCGGCTCTCGGTGTGCCGGCAATGAATGGTATCATTCCGAAAATCGAGAACACTATCCATACAAGGGTGGTGAGCAGGAAGCCCTCGCGCTTGCCCATTTTGGTGGATGTGCCGCGGATGTGGGTGAAGATAAACCCAAACAGAGCGGTAATGCCTGCTGAAAGTGCAAAGATGCGCCAGTCAGACTCGCCGTAAAACAACCCCACGCACATTGGGGCGAGCATAAACAGCGATTCAAGCAGCAGCAATGCGCCGATGGTGTAGGCTAACCGCGGATAATTGATGCGATGGCGTTTATTACCCATAATGCAGTTCAGTTGAATAGACGTTCCACCTTGTGCAATGAACCCGACAGACACATTACCAGCACTTTATCGCCGGGCTGTATATGGGTGTTGCCCGATACGAGCATCCCCTCGCCGTCGCGTATCACGGCTGCGAGGGTCATACTGCGGTCGAGTTTCAGATCCTTGATGGGAGCCTTGGTTATCTTGGCGCCGGGTTTCACTTCCAGCTCGGCAACCTCGGCATCTGTCAGAGCCAGGCATCGGGCGTTTGAAGCGTCGCTGTCGAGCAGCAGCTGAAATATGGAGCTTGTGGCCAATAGCTTTTTATTGAGCACTGTTCCTATGCCCAGAGCCTCGGCCTGACGGATAAACTGGAAATCCTCGACCTCGGCGATACTTTTCTTGATACCGGTTTCCTTGGCCGACAAGCAGGTGAGGATATTGGTTTCGCTGCTGGGCGATAGAGCCACAAAAGCGTCGCAATCCTCAATGCCGGCTTCGGCCAGGGTTTCGGGGTCGCGGGCATCGCCATACATTATTTCGGCATCGTTGCACTTTTCCGGCAGGCGTCCGCACACCTCGCGCGAATTGTCGATGATGGTGAATTTGAATCGGTCGCGGGCCATATCCACCAGGCGTATGGCTATCTTGCTTCCGCCCATAATCAGCACCCGGCGAATCTTATGTTGCTGTTTGCCGCATAGTTCAATGAGTTCGTCAACGTGGTCGCGCAGTGATGATATATACAGGATGTCGCCCGGCAGCATGCGGTCGTCGCCTCGGGGGATGATGGTTTCGTAATTGCGGCGGATGGCCGACACGTGAAAGTTGGTGGATGCACTGGCAAATTCCTTGAGTTGCATCCCGGCCAGCGGAGCGTTGTCGCGCAGGCGCACACCCACGAGGATTATCTGCCCGTCGTGGAGCTCAAACCAATTGCGCACCCACGAGTGTTCAAGCGAGGTGATTATCTCGCGCGCCGCCAGATATTCCGGATAAATCAGATGGTTGACCCCGATATTTTCCATAGTGGCGCGGTTTTTGGGATCCATGAATCCGTAGTGCGACACACGCGCCACTGTAGCCGCGGCGCCCAGGCTTTTGGCTATCGAGCACGCCACGATATTATCAGCCTCCTGGGGGGTGACGGCAATGAAAAGATCGGCACGATGCACCCGGGCCTCGCGCAGGGTGGCAAACGAAATTGGCGACCCCTTCACCGTCATCAGGTTATATGATGAATCGAGGGCATCGAGGCGGTCGGCGTTTTCGTCAATCACGATAATGTCCTGCTCCTCAAAGGTGAGGAGTTTCGCAAGGTGTGATCCCACCTCTCCGGCTCCGGCAATAACGATTCTCATTTCTCGGTGGAATTGGCGTTGTCGATAATGGCTTTGAGAATTGAGGGCGAGTCGAGCCCGCAAAGTTTCTTGAGCTGAGCCGGTGTGCCCTGGGTGACAAACCGGTCGGGGATACCCAGGCGCGTTATCCGGCGTTGTATGCCACGGGCTGCAAACCATTCGGCCACAGCACCGCCCAGGCCACCGTTTACCGTCCCGTCTTCCACGGTGATAACCGGCATGCCGGATGCGGCCACTTCTTCAAGAATACCCTCGTCGATGGGTTTGAGGAATATCATATCATAGTGCGCCACGCTGATTCCGCGGGAGGCGGCTTCGGCTATCGCGCCACTGACATCGGCGGCTACGGTGCCTATCGAAAGCACGGCCACTTGGGAGCCGTCGGCTAATTTGCGTCCCTTGCCTATGGGCAACACTTCGCCCGGACCCAACGTATCGGGGTCGACCGCTCCACCACGGGGATAACGTATGGCAAACGGCTCGCCTGATTGCAACGCGGTGAACATCAAATCGCGCAGCATCGGGCCATCAGACGGGGCAGATACGGTGAGGTTGGGCACCGATCGCAGATAAGCCAGATCCAATGCGCCGTGATGCGTCATACCATCCTCGCCCACAAGCCCGGCGCGGTCGATGCAGAATGTCACAGGCAGGCGTTGAATAGCCACATCGTGAATTATATGGTCGTAGGCGCGTTGCAGGAAGCTGGAGTAAATAGCCACAAATGGTTTCATACCCTCCTTGGCAAGTCCGCCGGCAAATGTGACGGCGTGCCCCTCGGAGATACCCACGTCAAACACCCTTTCGGGCATTTCTGCTTGGAGTATGCTCATCGAGGTGCCCGATGGCATGGCGGCGGTGATACCCACAATCTTGGGATCTCGCCGGGCCATATCGAGCAGGGTGGTGCCGAATACGTCCTGATATTTCAGGGTAGGGTGGGAGGTGGATGGGCGGTCGCAGGCGCGGCAGCCGGTGCGGGGATCGAATTTACCCGGAGCATGCCATTTGGCGGGGTCGGCCTCGGCGGGCGCAAATCCTTTACCCTTAATGGTTTTGAGGTGCAGGATGCGCGGGCCGTCCATATCGCGGATGTCGCGCAGGGTGCGCACGATTTTTATAACGTCGTGGCCGTCAAACGGGCCGATATATCGTATGTTCAGCCCCTCGAATATATTTTGTTCGCTGACAATCAGCGACTTCAAGCTGTTGTTAAACCGCAGTATAGCGCCCCGGCGACGTTCGTCTACCAGGCGCAGCTTTCTTAGCACCTTATACAGGCGGTAGCGCCAGCGGTTGTATCCGGGCGAGGTGGTCAGGTGTGCCAGATATGAGTTGAGCGAACCCACGTTGCGATCGATCGACATATCGTTGTCGTTCAGTACAATAAGCAGGTTGTTGGGGGTGTTGGCTGCGTTGTTTATGCCCTCGAAAGCCAGTCCGCCGCTCACAGATGCGTCGCCTATTATAGCCACTATATTGCGACGCTTCTCATCGCTCATCCGCGAAGCCACAGCCATACCCAGCGCGGCAGAAATAGAATTGGAAGCGTGCCCGGCTGTGAATGTATCATATTCGCTTTCGTCCGGATTGGGAAAGCCGCTCAGCCCACCCATCTTGCGGTTATCGGCGAAACGGTCGCGGCGTCCGGTGAGCAGTTTATGTCCGTAAGCCTGATGACCCACGTCCCACACCAGGCGGTCGTATGGTGTGTCAAACACATAATGTAGAGCCACTGTAAGCTCCACGGCACCCATACTCGAAGCAAAATGTCCGGGATTGTCGGCACAGGCTTTAATTAGAAACTCACGTATCTCGGCGCACACCTCTGGCAACGCTTCAAGAGGAAGTTTGCGCAGGTCGGCCGGAGAATCAATAGAGGCAAGCCAGCCCCCGGCAGGTTTCTTAATGGCGTCGGTCGGTGTGTTTTTGGTCATTCTTAACGTATTTTTTATAAACAGGTACAAAGACAATTATCGCCGACGCTACTATTACAAAAGCGATGTAAGGCGTAAGGCCTCGGGTGGCCACCAGCAGGCCCACCGTAGCCGCCCATGCCACAAATAGCAGGGCAAAGCGAATTATAATTGACGTCTTCATTACTGAATATTTTCCACAAAGTTAATAAATCTCCCCCGACCCACCAAATTTTGCGCTTTGTGGATGTATAAGATTAATCCAATATCACTCGGAAATCAATTTTAAATCAAAAAAGAAAATGCGGCTATTTAAATCTGAATCGTGCGAAATACCAAACGCCTCACGTTCGCTTTGTTCAGTTTTATATAACGGTTTAAAACCATTTTTTAAATAAAAGTGAGTGGTAGCCGGTGTGTTATAAGCATCAACTATCATATAGCGACAGGCTGCTTTGTTGTTTTCGTCTACAAACCAATATTTTAGAACGCTTAAAAGTTGAGTGCCAATTGAAAAGCCTTTTCGTTGATAAATCTTATTGACACCTAAGCGACCTATTAAGACAGCAGGATAGCTTCGGTGTCTTTTTTGGTTAGGAATATTTCTCTGGAACGCATTTTTAGAAGGTCGGTCAAGTGCAAATGTCTTAATACCGTCGTAAGATAGAGTAGCGATTGCAATAATTTCTCTATTGTTGGACGCATTAATCCAACAATATGTTTTACCGAGAAGTTCCTCATTGTAAAGCACAGCATCATTTGCAAAGAAATCATCAAGGTCAACATCACCGCACGAGAATGGCTCACAATATGCCGCGACCTCCCTGGTATATTGCACCATAAACGTGCTTTCAACGAAATTAAAATCCATAGAATTGGATTATTTAGGAGGGAAAATTGTATTTTTTGCGTTTTCTAACATTGTATAGAGCGTTTTGCGTTGGGATGCAGAAAGTTTTGGTGTCGGTAATTTCCCATTCTTTTCGGCTTCCTCAGCGAAAATTCGCGCGTCTTCGCCCCACAACTCAGGGGATGTTTTAATTGTCATTGCCATAGCAGATTTTTTTACAAAGATACAATATTTATTCTGTAACAACAATTTTAGAGGCACAAAATATTTGAACTCTATGCGATAGTTTGGATTTTTTTGTAACTTTGTGGTGTTATGTTTGGCGATGTTGTGCGTATTATGAGTGTATGACTTGTTTAAACGATACATTTACCGCGACATTCCTCGCCTTGAGGGAAAAGCTCCACAGGATTGCTCTGGGGATGCTGCTTGATGACGAGGACGCAAAGGATGCATTGCAGGATACCTATCTGCGATTGCACGGGCGTGACGACATAGCACAGGTGCCCCCGGGCGGTGCTTTGCTGGTGGCTGTGCTGCGCAATGTGTGCATCGATCGCCTGCGTCGGCGGCGGATACGTAACGAGGCTGTTGAGATTCACGACACTCCTGTGCAGGAAACTGAAATTGAGGATATGAAACGGTTTGAGCAGCTGATTAAAAACGGACTCACCCCACTGCAACTTCGGATTTACGATCTTGCCGTAGCACGCGAGATGGATTACGACGAGATTGCCCTGGAGCTGGCGATGAGTGTCGAGGCCGTGAGAACTAATATGAGCCGTGCGCGAAAGCGCATACGCGAAAATCTTAAATTATTGAACCGATGAATACAACGAAAGAACACCTTACCAAGGCTGAAGCCGAAGCTTTATGTCAGGCATATTTAGATTGCAGGTTGAGCCTCCAGGAAGAGTTAGAACTGGAATATGTGTTGGCTCGCAGCGATTTACATTCCGAGCTGATAGATGATATGCGAGGGATGATGACAGCTTCCCGTAGTTTTGCCGATACATCGAGTGTACAATTGACCCAGAGGAGTCCAAGACGGTCGCGCAGGTGGCTATTGTATTCTGCGGCGGCTTGCGTAGCTGTGGTGCTATCGGTGGGTATCAGCCTGATAAACCATCAGGGAGAAACCTCCGAGCCGGAATATATAGCATATATTTCCGGCAAGCAGCTCAGGGGCGAGGAAGCCAAGCGTGCGTGTCTGGCCGAGCTTGCTCAATATAATCAGATGATGAACGAAGTGCAGCTTGAAATGGCCGAGGTGCAACGCCGGATGCAAGGTGTAAATTTTATAAAAGATAGTGCAAAATGAAACGTATATTAATCCTTATCACCCTGATAGCTATGGCCCTGTGTGCCTACGCTAAAGATCCTAAACTCAATGTTGAAAAACTGTTTGACGGCCGATTTCGCGGAGCCAAAGATGTGAGTCTGCGGATTATCAAGGATAAAGTGAATTATTTCAGAAGCCTCGATATGCCGTCGAAATTGCCTTCGGCCAAAGAGGTTCGGGAAGCTTTTGCCAAGGATGTGGAACGAAGTAATTCGTCAAGCTATTCCGAATCGAATGGCGAATACCGACATATAATAGTGGTAAAATATAATGGCAAGGACGTATCGGTATGCCTGTGCGAGGAAGATGGTGATTTATCAATCTTCATAAGCGGCCCGATGAGCGCGTTTGAGTGATATATAGCCGGCCACCGAGAAGCAAATCTTGGTGGCCGGTGATTTTTTGTGTTATCCTTGTCCTTGAGATGGGGGTAGGGTAGAGGCCGGAGAGGTGTTTAGGCGGCGGGTATAGCTGCGTCCGGGGCACGTCAGGGTGGCGCAGCCGGGTTGCAGGGAAATGGTTGTGGCTGCAATGTCCAGGTCGTCGGGAAGCATAAGGATGCCCCGCACACGGCCGTTTTGATCCAGAATCTGCAGGCCGGCGGATGTTATTACCCACAGGTTACCGAGGTCGTCGTATGCCATCCCGCCCATTATGAGCGTGCCACCGTCAAGGGAGTGCAGCCAATAGAACGGTTGGGTGTGAAGCTCGGTGCCGTCGGCGGTAAGAATGCTTTGAAGCAGCACGTTGGAGGTATCGGATTGGCGCACACGCAATCCACCACCCGGGTAATCTATGGTGCGTTGAAGCGGATTATCTGAGGGTTGGTAAGGGATTTCCACCCAAGATTCCCCGGGGATTAGGAGTGGGGCAAGGAGGTCGTTGCCGGTGGGTTGGGGATTGGCATTAGTTGTGAAAAAACGAGAGATCACGTCTGGAAAAATCTCGGTGGCACGACGCACGCTGTGGCCACCCTCGGCCCAGTCAAAAGCACAATCGTATCCGGCAAATTCCAGAGCAGATGCAAGCATACGGTTTGCTTCATACCAGGAGCCGAACAGTGGATTCCATGTGTCAGAGAAACCATCCTGAAGGAAAACTCGGATGGGGCGCGGTTCGGCTTTACGCACCCATACCTGAAGCTGCTCGCCACCACGCATAGGCACAAATGTGCCACACCCGCTGAATACATTGCCCCACATCTGCGGGCGATGCCATGCCGCATTGAAAGCAGCTATGCCACCGCTTGACAGTCCGAAGATTACATGATCTGCAGGGTGGGCCGACCAGCATACAGTATCGTTGTGAGCGGCTACAGCCGGTAGCACTTCACTTTCAAGAAAGGTAGCGAAGCTGGGGGTGATGGCATCAAATTCGTTAGAGCGATTGTATCGCAGGACGCGGTCGGAGGAGTTGTCGCGAATTACGCCCGGCTGCAGGAATACCCCCACTACGGGTTTCATCACACCGGCAGATACGAGCGAATCGAACACCTGCGGAGCGTGGCACAGGATTCCGTCGAGTCCCAGGTAAAGAATAGCGGATGAGTCGGCTCGGTAGCCGTCTGAGAGGGTGACGGTGACCTCGTGCGAGGTCCCGGGGTAAATCTCGGAACCGTCAATAGTGAACGAGAACGATTGATAAGCTGCGGCAGCCAGGCCTGACAGGGCTGCTAAAACGGCAGTAAACGGGCGCAAATGTATCATGACGGCGGTAGACCAAGAATTTCGCTGAGGATGTCGACAGCGGTGTTGATGTCCTTGACGTTAAGAATAGAGAACGAATTTTTGACCGATTCGGTACGGATTTTCACGCGGCGCGGATGCAGACTTAGGTATGTGAGCACTCGGCCAAACATCGGTGATTTGTAATAAGCCTCGTTGGATTGGTCAACGAAGTAAATATACATCACTCCGCCTTTGAGGTTCACCTTTTCTATGCCGATTTGCCGGGCCAATCGCCGCAGTCGTGGCACAAGCAGCAGGTTTTCCGTTTCGTGTGGTATAGTGCCGAAACGGTCGCGCAGCCGCTCGGCAAAAGCTTTGACCGCATCCTCGCGGTCGAGCGAGTCAAGCTCCTGATAGAGCGCGATGCGTTCCGACGCTTGGGGTACGTAGGTGGCAGGCAGGAGGAGTTCCATATCGGTTTCCACAACGCAATCGGCGGCGAAATCGTCGGATGGAGTGACATCGTTCTGGGCTGCGGGGAGGTCGGCAAATTCCTCGGCACGCAGCTCTGTGACAGCCTCTTTGAGAATTTTCTGATATGTTTCGTAACCGAGATCGGCGATGAATCCCGACTGCTCGGCTCCCAAGAGATTGCCGGCACCGCGAATGTCGAGGTCCTGCATAGCGATGTGAATCCCGGAGCCGAGGTCGCTGAATGATTCGATGGCGTGTAGGCGCCTCTGGGCCACGGGTGTGAGGGGTTTGCCGGGGGGCACCATCAGATAGCAGAAAGCCTTGCGCGAACTGCGGCCCACGCGTCCGCGGAGCTGGTGCAGCTCGCTCAGACCGAAATTCTGAGCATTATTGACAATAATCGTATTGACACGCGGCATATCGATACCACTTTCGATAATGGTAGTGGCCAGGAGCACGTCGTAATCGTGAGCGGCAAAGTCGATTATGGTTTTTTCGAGCTGTTCGGGGGGCATTTGTCCGTGTCCTACCGCCACACGAGCGTCCGGCACCAGACGGCGTATCATAGCTTCGAGTTCGTAAAGTCCCTCGATACGATGATTGACAAAGAACACCTGACCGCCGCGAGCCATCTCGAAATTGATTGCCTCGCGCACAGTATCGTCGTCGAGCGCCGTGACAGAAGTGACTATGGGATAGCGGTTGGGCGGCGGGGTGTTGATAGAGCTGAGGTCGCGCGCACCCATAAGCGAGAATTGGAGTGTGCGCGGAATGGGTGTGGCACTCATAGTCAGGGTGTCGATGTTTACCTTCAGCTGCTTGAGTTTTTCCTTGACAGCCACGCCGAATTTCTGTTCTTCATCAACAATAAGCAGGCCCAGATCCTTGAATTTAACTGATTTACCTATGAGCTTATGGGTGCCTATGATAATGTCGATCTTGCCGGCTTCAAGGTCGGTGAGGATTTCGCGGGTCTGTTTGGGCGAGCGGGCGCGCGAGAGGTAATCAACCCGAACGGGGAAATCTTTTAGACGGTCGCGGAAGGTGTTGAAATGCTGATAAGCCAGCACGGTGGTGGGCACCAGAACGGCTACCTGCTTGCCGTCGACAGCGGCCTTGAAAGCAGCGCGGATAGCCACCTCGGTTTTGCCGAATCCCACATCGCCACACACGAGGCGATCCATCGGGCGGTCGCTTTCCATATCGGCTTTGACAGCCTGCGTAGCTGTGAGCTGATCGGGGGTATCCTCGTAGATGAAAGATGCTTCGAGCTCTTCCTGCATATACGAATCGGGCGAGAAAGCGAAGCCCTTTTGTTCGCGTCGGGCTGCATAAAGGCGGATGAGGTCGCGCGCGATGTCTTTTAGTTTTGATTTTGTGCGCTCCTTTATTTTGTTCCACTGGCCCGAACCGATGCGGTTGAGCTTGGGAGGCACGCCCTCCTTACCACGATATTTCGCAAGTTTGTGCAGGGCGTGTATGCTCACCATGATTATGTCGTTGTTCTGATACACGAGCTTAATCATCTCCTGGGTCCGACCGCCCACATCGGTGCGCAGCAGACCTGCAAATTTGCCCACGCCGTGGTCCACATGCACCACGTAATCACCAACTTCCAAGGCATTGAGTTCCTTGAGCGAGAGGGCGAGTTTGCCGCTGCGCACGCGGTCGCTTTTAAGCGAATATTTATGGAAACGATCGAAGATCTGATGGTCGGTGAACACGCAAGCGCGCGTGGTGTGGTCAACAAAACCCTCGTGCAACGTGCCCTCGACGGGCGTGAAAGCTATGTCGTCGCCACGATCCTCAAAGATAACGCGCAGGCGCTCAAACTGATGGGGATTGTCGCTCAGTATATAGAGCTTGTAGCCGTCAGCAAGCAGCTTGGTGAAAGCTTCGGAGATAAGGTCGAAATTTTTGTGATACAGTCCCTGAGGTGTGCAGTCGTAATTGATAGAGGCAGCTGCATCGGCAGCCTCGGGAGCAGCCGAAAAGGTAATGCGTGCAAAAGAATTGTACAGGCGCTCGAACTCATCGGGGTTCACCACGCGGCTCATGGCATCGGTATCGATTTCTGTGGTATCGGCAACGATGATGGCGTTTGTAGCAAGTGTTTCAGAGGCGATGGCACGTACACGCTCCACCACACGATCGGGGCGACGCACCACCAGGAGCGAGTCGGGAGAAATAAATTCGAGAAAAGAGACACCGCCGGGGCGTTGTTCTACGTTTGCGGTGATTGTGACGCTTTCAAGACGGGCATCACTGAGCTGTGTTTCGGTATTGAAGGTGCGTATCGAGTCGATTTCATCGTCGAAAAAATCGATGCGGAAGGGAAGTTCGTTAGAATAGCCGAAAATGTCGAGAATGGAACCGCGGATGGCAAACTGGCCGGGTTCGTACACATAATCAACTTCGGTAAAACCCAGTTCGCGCAAGCGGATTTCCAGTTGGGTCATATTCTCTGACGCACCGGTGCGCAGGGTGATCGTGCCGGCCGACATTTCCTCGCGCGAGGCCACTTGTTCTGCAATAGCCTCGGGGTATGTGATCAGGAAACGCAGCTCGGGGTCGTTCTCCATACGTCCCATAGCTTCGGTGCGCAAAATCACGGCCGCAGGGTCGGGTTGACCATAGCGAATGTCGCGTTTATAACCCGAGGGAAGCACGGCCAGAGCTTGTTCACCCACCAGGCGCGAGAGGTCGTGGAACAGATAGCCGGCATCGTCGGCATCGGCACCAATGACAATCACCGGAGCCTTACCGAGAGGCAGACCGGCCAGAGCCAATGCAGCCGAAGATCCTGCCAGGCCACACATAGCCGCCGGGCGCGAGGCGCTGTCTTTCACCAGCTTTTTCAGGGCCTTGACCCGCGGAGCCGAGTTGAAATCCTTCAGAATGGCAGAGAGAGAGGCAGCACTCATTTTTTCGGGGTTTTAAGAATGCTTTCCACGCGTCCCGGCGTGAGGATAACAGCGCGGGCAGAATCCATATCGGCATCGTAGCGCAGCGAGCGACGGATGATGTCGGATTCGGGATAGTAACGCTGACTGATTTCGGTGTCGAGCATCTTGATTATATTTTCGCGATTGATTTCGAGGTCCTTATCAAGATTGTGCTGCAACATAGCAGCGAGGCGGTCGAGCAGCGCTGTGACAGAGTCGGATTCCATACCCTCGATGCGCGAAGCGTCGCGCAGATACTTTATGCCTCGTTCTGTCATTTTATCGTAAATGAGCGTTTCGGGGTTTACGAAAGTTTTGAAATCATTGAATACAGAATCAGAAACTTGCCAGACATCGGCCGGAGCGATAGTGGGATTATGCTGCCGGAAACGATTGGCGTAATCGTATATAACGTTCTGCTGGTCAAGAGCGTATTCGAGCATCGAGAAATTAGTGTCGGCCACGTTGACATCCGGAGTGATACCGCCGCCGTCGCGCACCTCGCGGCCGTTAGCCGTGGCATATACATTGGTGAGGCTGTCGGGAGTGCGGGTGGGGCGCCCCTGCTCGTCGCGGTGCGAATAGTCAAGAGCCTGAATCAGACGGCCCGATGGAATGTAATAGCGGGCCATCGTGAGTTTGAGCAGAGCGCCGTCGGGCAGCTGACGCGAGGTCTGTACCAGACCTTTGCCAAAAGAGCGTTCACCGATAATTACCGCGCGGTCAAGATCCTGAAGACTTCCGGCCACAATCTCGGAGGCCGATGCCGTGTTGGAATTGACCAGCACGGCAAGGGGAATATCGGGAGCGATGGGATTTACAGATGTGCGGTAGACCTTGAGAACGCGCCCGTCTGTGCCGCGTGTGCGCACAATTTCAGTGCCTTTGGGCACAAAAAGCGCCGCGATGTCCACAGCCCCGTCAATCACGCCTCCGCCATTATTGCGCAGGTCGAGCACCAGGCCACGCAGAGCAGGATTCTTCATCATATCAAGCACAGCATTGCGCACCTCGGTCGCACTGTTTTCGTTGAACGTCTTGAGGTATATATAACCCATACCGGTGGAATCCACACCATAATATGGGCGGGGATTCTGATGGATTGTGCGACGCACCACTTCCACTGTTTTTAGCGAATCGGGGTCGTAGGGGCGTCGGATATCAAGGGTAATCGTTGTGCCGGGAGTGCCGCGCAAGTTTCGGCTCACCTCGTCGGTGCCCTTCATAGCCGACACATCCTTGCCGTCGATGCGCAGCAGGATGTCGCCGTGACGTAATCCAGCTTCCCATGCGGGGCCATCGAAGAAGGGCTGGTAAATCAGGGCGCCCTCGGTGGGACGTTGCTGTATCACGGCACCAATGCCACCATATTTGCCCGTAGAGATGGATGTAAGAGCCTCGCGATTATCGGCGGGATAATATTCTGTATATGGATCCACCCGGCTAAGCATAGCGTCGATAGCGTATTCAATCAATTCCTCAGAATCGAGCGTATCCACATATCCTGCATGCAGCTCCTTGACTACTGCGTTAAATAAATTTAAATTGCGCAGAATCTCAGCCTTATTATATTTTGCAGCTGATGCCCCCAGGCATACGCCTGCGGCACCGAGCACCATCATTCCATATAAAAGTTTTTTCATTTGCTTGAAAATCAGATAAATAAAAATGGCGGCCGAGACAGTCCCGTCCGAAAAACAATAATATTACAAAAGTAACAAAAAAATCTGAGATTTCAGAGCACAGCTGCCACTTCTTTGAACCAGAAAATGCGGCTACCCAGAGAAATGCGGCCGTCGGGGAGTATGTCACAGATTTCGGCTGTAAAAATTTCGCCCGATGCAGTATCGCGCCAAGTGTGTGCGCCCTCGGCGCGCCACAGCAGCGACATATATTCCGCTTTCAGCTCAGGACGGTGCAGGGAATCCACGCTGCTGAGTATTTCAAAGCAGACGGCTGACAGCACTTCATCAAGGTCATAATCCTTGCCGGTGATCTGTTTGAGCGATACGGGATTGGGGGCGTTGGAGATGAATTGAGTCTGGTTGACATTTATACCTATACCCACGATCGAGCGGCTCACAAAAGAGCCACAAAGTGCGTTTTCAATCAAAATGCCACAGAGCTTACGGTCGCCTACATATACATCGTTGGGCCATTTGAGTTTGATAGGGATATCTACAAACGGCATCAGCCCACGCACCAACCCTACCGACACAGCCATAGACATAAGCCATGCATCTGTAGCGGCGAGGTCTTCAGGACGAAGCAGAAGCGAGAAAGTGAGATTGCGACCCGGTTCGCTCTCCCAGGAATTTCCGCGCTGGCCGCGGCCGGCCGTCTGGGTGCAGGTAATCACCACATCGCCATGAACCAGCTCCTGTGCCATTCGAGCCAGTTGGGTGCTTGTGGAGTCGAGCGAATCGAAGCGATAAATCATTCCGGGAGGTTAACAACGAGTGTGCGAGAAAGGTCATCGTTGAGTTTGACTTCAACGGCTACGGTATCATCCGGCAAAATATCCTCAACCACACCGGGCCATTCCACCAGGCAGAGCGCGCCCGAATCAAGGTAATCCTCAAAACCGATATCCATAGCTTCCTCAAGCGATTCCAGCCGGTAGAGATCGAAATGATAAATCAGCTCGGCAGTGGTTTCGGAGCGATATTCGTTAGCAATGGCAAACGAAGGCGAATTAGCCTCCTCAGGGTCGACCCCCAAAGCCGCAGCGAGTGCGGATATAAAGGTGGTCTTACCGGCACCCATATCGCCGGTGAAAGTAAATACGGTGTAATCGCCCATCAGTTCCATAAACTTCCGGGCAGCCTGAGGCAGGGCCTCAAGCGAAGTTATCTGAATAAATTCCTGTTTCATAATTACGTGAGGAAGAGAGAGTTAAAAGTCTTAGAACTTAATCAAGTTGTAAATCAGATAATTCCTGCTTTGACCATCCGGTGATTTTCGAAATTTCATCGACAGTAAAGCCGGCTTTGAACAGATTAGACATAACAGCCCTACGTTCGTTCAACTTACCAATTTCAATACCCTCGGCCCGACCCTCAGCCCGACCCTCAGCCCGTTCAGTACCCATCACAGCATTGTAATCACGATAAGCTTTAAGAGATCTATCGTATTCAAAACGTTCATTGGCAGAAAGCATTGCCACGCGAGCCACACTACCGAGCTTTCTAAAAACCGGTACTTGAGCAAATGATTCAGGTATACGTTCCATAGACTCCATATTCTTTAAAAGATACAACCAACGGTCGAGAATTTCAGAGCAGCTTTCAGCGTCTTTATCAAGCAGTGGAAGTTTAAGAAAAACCATCCGCAGCTTATTGGAGAAGATTTCGTGTGTCTGAACATTCATCAGCATTACATCTTCACGCAACTGCGATTTCAGGGCATCTCGCCATTCAAAGTTCATTATAAAAACGCCGTACACGGGTACAAGGTTGTGGTCCCAGGTTCGCCCGGTTTGTCCCTGACGGCAAATATCGAAGGCTGTATAAAATAATGCACGGTCTTTAAAGTAAGATTGATATCTGTTTTGCATTTCCACGATATACTTCTTACCGGTGTCAGTAGTGCAATGAATGTCGTAAATAAGAGAACGTGAGTCTGGATTTTCTTTTATGTGTTCTTTATTAATAAATGCGATTTCAAGAATCTGCCCTTCTTCGGGAAACAAAGCATTGAGAAACGAGATTAAGAAATCTTTATTCTGCTCTGTTCCGAAAAGGAATTTAAACCCATAGTCGGTTAAAGGGTTGAGGTATATAGACTCTGATTGCATTGTTGAAACTCTTTAAGTATCGTTTTGCAAAGATAATGCTTTTTATTCATCTTTGCAAGTGGGGTGAAGATTGTGGTGTATACAATTATCTTATATATCAAGAATGGCTGAATTGGAGAAAGAGTTTAGCTTTATTTTGTAGTTAGTTATTTTTCCATGAAAAATAATAAGTCTAAACACCATTTAATGTGATTTGATATACACGATTACGCCATTGGTTGTAATTTGTATGGGAGAGTCGGACAATACTCCTAATTGCACTATTGTTAATAGTAATAATGCCACGAGCCAATTTTTCTCGTTTGTTTGTTTCATCAGAAGATAAGAAACGCGCAATAGAATTTATAGCCGAAGTATAATGACGCTTCCTCACTACAAAAATTATGCTGCTACGAGATAAATCAACTTCATTCTCATAAAAAAGAATGATATAACCATTTTTATCATATATAGTAAACAAGAAACCAAATTCATCTTTGGATAAGTCGGTCGATTCGTGAACTGCAGCTTCCAAAAGATATGATATTTGATATTCGGGAAGATGTACTTTGCTTAAGTATGTGAGGAAAGGTGATTTTTTGAGGTCTTTGTATTTCCTGAAATAATCAACATTATATGATTCATTTACTGAGAAACGAGGCCCTAAATTTATTATTTCACCCTCTTTAAGACAAGTTGATTGGGTGAAATGAGGGAAATATTTCTCGAAATTCTGAAAATTGATTAGAGATTTTATTTGACCGTCAATTACGGACACTCGAAGCTTTTCTATGTTAAGCTCCATGTACTCTTTGAAATCGTTATATCTGCTATGAATAGAAGGATGCCTGAAATAAAAGGGTTGTCTTTTTGAGTATCTTGAGGCATTTGGGTGAGTTAAAAGCATTCCTCCCTCATAGAATTTAACATTATTCCATGGTAAATCAATTATGGCCTCTTTGTATTTGTCACTACAAAAATGCTCGCTACTGCGAGATTTGGATAGTTCAATTCGTATTATAGTAAGAATATCATCAAGTTGAGAATTATTTTCAAATGTTATTGTACGTTCGATAACATTGTTTACTTGTCTTACAGTAAGTCTGACCGAAATTGTCAGGTGTATGTTTCTTAATATAAACTTTGAAACTGGATATATTTTGGGATCAGAAAAATTGTATATAGAGTTATTAAATATATATTCTATGGTTCCATCTCGGAAAATTAATTCTGATAATGAGACATCTCTTCTGAATGAAAGATTTAAAGTGGTGTGGTTAGAATTGTCAGAAAACTTTTCTTTTGTTTGAGCGTACGACTGCTGAGCTTTTTCAAAAGAGCCGGACGCAATACAGAATACATCTTCGTGCTGGATAGAACGGGTGTTATCATCTATTTTTGGAGTTTTCTTCGCAGAATTACTATATTTGGAATACTTCGGGGTTTCGAAAATTATTCTTCGAGCATAAAAACGAGACTCTACATCCTTTATCCTCTTAAGTTTATTTTTCTGTTTAGATGATTTATTGTCTTTTTTAGACTTTTTTGAGGGAGAATATGAATTTGAATCTTTTGGTTTAGATTTTGAGATATCACGCGAGTCGGAGTGTACGCCTGTGGTATGTTTACTACTATTATTCAAACTTGATTTGTCCAGAACAGCGCGCACAGTTTTCTTATCAGATGTTTCATATAAAGATAATTCAGTTCTGACTTTTCTCAGATTTGTCCCTGAATATATATTTTCTTTGACAACGAGCCTACAAAAGAAAATTTTGAGAGGCTTAGTGTAAATAAAACTTAAACATAGCTCAGGAGAATAGACATCTCTTGGTTTAAGTTGCTTCATATAGCGCGCTAATCTTAAAACAGCATCTTCTGTTTTAAGAGGTGAGAATGTATTAATAGGTAGACGAGTCATACCTTGGGGTTATTTTGGTGAGAGGGTTATTAGGGGGATGAGCATTTCTTCCATGGAGATGCCGCCGTGCTGGAATGTGCGGTCGTAGTATTGCACGTAGTGGTTGTAGTTGTTAGGATATGCGAAGAAGTCGCGACCACCGGCGAAGATGTAAGCGCTGGAGACGTTTGGGGAGGGGAGGCCGAAGGCTTCGGGACGTTTGATTTCGTAAACCTGACGAGCGTTGTACGATAGATTTTTGCCTACCTTGTAGCGCAGGTTGGTGTTGGTGTTTTTGTCGCCCACGACCTTTATGGGGTTGTCAACGCGGATTGTGCCATGGTCGGTGGTGAGTACGATTTTGGCACCGGTCTCGGCGATACGACGGAAAAGGCCGATAGTGGATGAATGGCGAAACCACGACTCGGTCAACGAACGATAGGCGGCGTTGGTTGAGGCGAGTTCGCGTATCATCTTCGATTCCGTTCGGGCGTGTGAGAGCATATCGATGAAATTAAGCACGATGACATTCAAGTCGTTATCCCGCAGCGAATTGAAATCGCGCAGCAAGCGTTCTCCGGCCGATGAGTCGTTGATTTTATGATAAGAGAAGCGATATTTTTTACGATAACGTTCGATTTGAGTGGCAATGAGCGGAGCTTCGTTGAGGTTTTTGCCTTCCTCGGAATCCTCGTCGACCCAAAGCTGCGGGAACATACGAGCGATCTGTACCGGCATCAATCCGGAGAATATGGCGTTGCGGGCATATTGAGTGGCAGTGGGAAGGATAGCGGTATAGACCTCCTCGTCCAGGCTAAATTGATCAGCAAGGAGCGGGCGGATGGTGTACCACTGGTCAAGACGAAAATTATCAATAAGGATAAAAAAGACTTTCTCGCCACGGTCGAGCAGCGGAAAAACTCGATCGGGGAAAATGCGCGGACTCATGAGCGGAGATCCGTCGCCCGGGGTAGGCATCCACGACTCATAATTGCGACGTATCCATTTGAAAAACTCGGAATTAGCCTCGGTTTTCTGTTGGAGCAGCATCTCGTCCATATTTGTATCGGTGTCGGCGAGTTCCATTTCGCGGTAAACGAGTTTGGAATACAGATTGTACCAGTCATCGATAGACGAGGCGGTGTTGATCATATCCGCGAGCTGTAAAAACTCGCGGCGATAATCGCGAGTGGCTTGTTCGGCCACGAGCGAGTCGCTGTGCAGCAGGCGTTTGAGCGAGAGCAGGATTTGATTGGGGTTAACGGGTTTGATCAGATAATCGGCAATTTTATTGCCGATAGCCTGATTCATAATGTTTTCCTCTTCGCTCTTGGTGATCATGATTATGGGCACGTGGGGCAGGCGTTCCTTGATGCGGCTGAGGGTTTCAAGACCGCTGAGACCGGGCATATTCTCGTCGAGGATAATGAGGTCGAAAGAGCCGGCATCGAGCAGGTCGATAGCATCGTGGCCGTCGGTGGCTGTGGTGACATCATACCCACGCGAGCGCAGGAACATTATATGAGGTTTGAGGAGGTCGATTTCGTCGTCGGCCCAGAGTATGCGAGGATTATTAGTAGGCATCGTATCAATCAAATAAGGGGTCATCGCCCTCGCTGCCGGGAGCGTAAGCGGGGAGCTGAGAGGGTAGGGTAGACGGCACCGGAACAGGCACAATTACCGGCGCGGGTTTCTGCTGAGTAGCGGGAGCTGTTGCAGGAGTGGTCGGTACGGGCTGTGGCTGAACGGAAGGCTCGGGCTGCTCTTTAGGCTCGGGTTCAAACACATTTTCGGGTTCCAGCTCGGGTTCGGTTTCCGGCAGGGGTTGAGTATCCGATTCAGGTTGAGTTTCGGGCTCAGGTTCGATAATTGTAATTTCGTCAACTGTCTCAGAGACGTTGGCATCTTCAACGTTTTCGATTACACCAGATTCCACAACGGCTGCAGGGGCTTGCGGTTGGGGCACGTCGGGTTGCTCCTCCTGAGGTTCTGCTTCCGGTTCTTCGGGTTCTTCGATAGTTTCCTCGCCCCACCATAGATCGTGGAGGTCGGTGGCCGATTGTTGCAGGAAATTGAAATATTCGTCGAATGAACGGTGTTCGTCCATAAGGATTTTGAAATTCTTGTCAGAAATAATCACCGGACGCACACCGCGCGGCAGCTTGAAGTCCGGCGATTCGAGCAGGGTGCGGTGGTAATAGTTGAGCAGGTCGAGGTTTTCAAAATCGCGTATCACGATCATACCGAGGCGGCCGAAGTTGATGGGTTCCAGGTCGAAATCTTTGACTTGGAATACGCGGAAATTATGACGCGCGATCTCGTAAAGCAAAGCATTGGTGGGCACCTGTGAGGCGTCAAAAGTCATGACAAGCAGCTGGCGGTCGTCAGGTGAGATGGTGAAAGCCGCTTCGCCCTGAGCCGTGGCGGTGGAGTCGTTGCCCAGACGCATATCCCAGATCATACCGCGGAGGTTGCCCCCCTCGCCGGTGCCGGCCATGAGTTCGCGCCCTTGGGCCATACCTTTGAGCCATGCCGAAGCGATGGGCGTGATGTCGGTATCGGGATAGCGCTCGAGCAGCTCCTTAAGGGTTTCATTAAACTTATCAGGTTCGCGCTCAGTTACGTATGCCAAAGCATCCAGGAACATAAACTTGGGCATAATCTTGCTGAGCGGGAAATCGCGTTGCATTTCGGCATAATTATCGTGTACCCGGCTGTTGCGGTTTTCGATATACGCCAGATAGGTGTCGTCGTATAGTTCCTGCTGGCGCTGATCCATGCGACGCAGATTGTCCAGATAGTTAGGATCCTTCATAGCCAAACCGTAGGGCGATTCGGGGAACTCATCAAGGATAAGCTTGCGGTAACGTTCGGCCTCGGTAAGGTCGTCCATGCGCGCGTACATTAAATATAAGTTGTAATAGACATCCAGACGATAAACATTATCGGGATAATCCTTTAAGAGTCGGTCGAACTCGGCACGCGAAGCCGGGAAGTCTTCAAGTTTATCTTTCAGAATCACCCCCATATTGTAGAGACCCTCCTGAATGATTTCATTCGCGGTCTTCTTCTGTTCGGGAGTTTCCGGAATCTGAGCAAGGTAATATTCAGGGAAGTGGGGATCGGTGGCGTGCTCAGGCTCCTTGTCGTCGGCCTGAGCTACTGAGTCGTTAGGTTGCTCATTGTCGTCGTCCTGATCGGTAGGAGTAGCCCAGTCGTCGGTGTTGAATTGGCTCTTATTGCGACGACGCCAGTTATCCTCCAGTTTGCGCGCGCCCCATCGACGCTGGAATTCGGTTTTACCTGCATTTTTTGTGGCGGTATTGTAAAAATACCAAGAATTGTCAGAGTTGATGGTGAACGAATTAGTGCTGTTATCCTGAAGCTGATTTCCCTGCGCAGCGGCGTTGGCCAAAAACTCCTCGCGGGCGGCGGCTTCGGCTTCTTCCTTTTCCTTCTTTTTCAGATCATCGATTATTTTTTCGATAACCTTCATTCGCTGTTCGGGCGACATAGCCGCCAGGCGCAGCAGCGAGTCCTGAAGATTTACGTTTTCAGAGTAAGTGGCCAGTTCGTCGAGCACATCGCTTCGTAGCTGGAGCTTTTTAATGTCGGGATAGTCCTTGGGCAGGAGCGGAACGGCCTCGGCATAGCAAGGCTGAGCCTTCTCATACTCACGGCGGTCGAAATACAATCCGCCCAGAGTGAGCTGCGAGATAGCCTTTTCGATACCGTTGCGAGTGGATTTTTCGGCCGCGAGCACATAATTTTCAATAGCCTTTGTGGTGTCGCGCCGGCTGAGATACAGATTGCCAATGGCATAGTAAATCTGGTCGAGATATTCGGCATTGCGATCGTAGCGGGTCATACGGCGCAGGGCTTTAACTTCGGGTTCGATGTCAGCACCTTCGTACACCTCGCTCTGCTTGATGCGCGCGTTGAATTTAGTGCGGTAGCTTGCCGATGACGAACTACCCGCGGCCTTGAACGCCTCATAAGCCAGCTTGCGGTTGCCCAGACGGCTGTAAAGCTGGCCGAGCAGAAACCGCAGACGGGTTTTCTGAGCCCCCGAAGCTGCTGTAATGGCTTCCTGAAGCGGAGCGATGGCCTCCTCGTAACGATCAGAATGAATCAAAAAATCGGCCTGCGTGAAGGCGTATAGCCCGCGCAGGGTTTTGTTGGTAAGGCGATCAGGCTTTATGCGTTTCAGAATCACTTCGGCTTCAAACAACCAGTCGAGCGACACATAGCTGCGCGCCTGCCAAATTTCGGCTTCTGTAACCGTTTCAGGCAGCCACCAGAAATGCTTTGCGATATAGAAAAAGGTGGAAGCGGCACCCAGGAAATCGCCGTTATAATATTGACCGCGCCCCATCATCATCCAGGCGTTGTGCAGAAACGGATTGTATTCGTCGCGTTTCAGCCAGGCCTTCTGAGCCTCAGACGATTTGCCACCCTTGCGTGCGGGACGTTTCTTGATTGAGCGGAGCTGAACGGCTTTCTGCCCTTTCTCGATACTGCGGTCGAAATTGCCGGTGGGCTGTGGAGCCGATGGATCGTTTTTAGCCTCGACCGGGTGCATCAACACCAGCGAAGTGTAATCGTCCTCATACTTATCCTCCATTTCCTCGAGCGTCTCGACATAGTGACGGTCGCCGTTGTAATATATGTTATATTTGGTGATAAAAGCCTGATAGCGGCGGGTGGCGGCATTATTTTTGCGTGTGGAACACGACACGGCGGCCAGTCCCACAATCAAGACCGACAACAACCAAAACAGATTAGCGCGTGACATATTTCGCATACATCCATATAACGCGGGCGTGCAACAAATATTGCACATTGCGACTTCTTGTTGCCTAAATTGTAAGAGTAAAATTTTGCGGTGTGGGGAAAAGGTATTAACTTTGTGAATTGATTGATGAATGCAACATGAAATACATTGGCGCACATGTTTCCACAGACCCCACGCTGGCCTCGGCACCGCGATATGCGGCTATGCTCGGAGCCACAGCTTTTGCGCTCAATCTGGTGGATCCGTCGCGATGGAAATCGCCGGAACTCACTGATGCCGAGGCAGAGGAGTTCAGAGAGCAATGCGCTTTGTATGGATTCACGTCGGCTCAGATTTTGCCCCATGCCGGGTTTGTGATCAATCCCGCATCTCCCGATGCCCGGAAGTTGAAACTGTCGGAATTGGCACTTGCCGATGAAATGCGGCGCGCAGCTCGCTTAGGATTGTCTATGGTTAACTTTCACCCCGGATCCACCCTCAAGCAGATCTCTGAGGAGGAGGCGATAAAACGTGTATCGCAGACTATAAACAAAGTGCTTGCCTGCACCGATGGCGTCAAGGCAGTGATAGAAAATACTGCCGGGCAGGGTAGCAGTCTTGGACATACGTTTGAGCAGATAGGGCAGATGATAGCAGGAGTTGACGATAAAAGCCGCGTAGGGGTGTGCATCGATACCGCTCACGCCCATGCTGCCGGTTACGACCTATCCACCCCCGAGGGCTATGACAATATGTGGACCGATTTTGACACCCATATCGGTGCGCAATATCTGAGCGGAATGCACATCAATGATTCTGCCCGCGCGGTGGCTTCACGCATCGACCGTCACGCCCCCATCGGAGCAGGAACAATAGGACAGGATACATTTCGCCGACTGGTGGCCGACCCGCGCACCGATGGCATCCCCTTGATTCTCGAAACACCCGACGCCACCCTATGGCAGGCCGAAGTTGCAGCCCTGAAAGAATGGGCAAATTAATGGATGAAAATCAAAAAAACATAATACCAGATGAAAAACAAACCCGACTTGAGTTTTTGGAAACTGTGGAATCTGTCGTTTGGATTCTTCGGTGTTCAGATCGCTTACGCGCTTCAAAGCTCGCAGGTGAGCCGTATTTTCTCAACAATCGGTGCCGACCCGCACGATTTGAGTTACTTTTGGATTCTACCCCCGCTGATGGGACTGATAGTGCAACCCATCGTTGGTGCAGCTTCAGATAAGACCTGGAACCGCCTGGGTCGCCGTTTGCCTTATCTGCTTATCGGCGCACTCGTGGCTATCGTGGTGATGTGCTTCCTGCCCAATTCCGGTTCGCTGGGTCTGGGTGTGTCGCAGGCAATCATCTTCGGCTTGATAATGCTGATGTTCCTTGACACATCTATCAATATGGCCATGCAGCCCTTCAAAATGCTTGTGGGCGATTTTGTTAACGAGCGTCAGAAGGGTAAGGCTTATTCAATTCAGTCGTTCCTGTGCAACGCCGGTTCGGTAGTGGGCTACATCGCTCCTATCGTTCTGGGACTGTTCCTGAGCAACACCGCCCCCTCGGGTCAGGTGCCTCCCACAGTCACCTGGGCGTTCTATCTCGGTGCTATCATCATGGCTGCCTGCGTGATATATACCTTTGCCAAGGTTAAGGAAATGCCGCCTCACGAATACGCTGAATACCACGGCATTGCTCCCGTCGAAGAAGGCAAGAAAGAGAAAACAAATATGCTCAAGCTGCTGGTCAACGCGCCCAAGGTGTTCTGGACAGTGGGTCTGGTGCAATTCTTCTGCTGGGCCGCTTTCCTGTATATGTGGACCTACTCCACAGACGCTATTGCCGGCCACGCATACAATGCCCCATCGGTAACAGTGGCTACCGGTATCACCGTCAATGGCAAGCAATATAACGATAAATTTATCTTCAACGGCCAGCGTCCTGTCATTACCGAAGGACATCTGTCGTTGGGCGGTATTAACGTGGATGGCACATTCTTTGAACCCGAAACAGTGACCGTTGACGGCAAGGAAGTGGTGGCCGGTGGTCAGGTGGTTTACGACTTAGGTGTAGCCGCCATACCCCTCGATCCTGCTAATGCAGTAACATTTGCACAACCCGGGCAGACTGTATCAATCAATGGTGCAGAACCCTTCACTGTGCTCGAAGGCGCAACCGCCATAACAGAACTCTCGCTCGTGCAGCCCGATAACAGCCTGACTATGGCACATATCGCAATAGAACAGGCCGACGGAACCTGGACTTTGGACGAAACTACAACCATCCCCGCCGTGCCTGTCTCGCAGATCAGCGTGAACTATTCAACCGTGCTCAACGCCGCCTCCAAAGAATACCAGAGCGCCGGCGACTGGAACGGTGTGCTGCTCGCTATCCAAGCTATCGCCGCCGTAATCTGGGCGGCTGTGCTCTCACGTTTCAAGAAACGCAAACCCGCCTATTCGCTCTCGCTGCTTATCGGCGCAGTAGGCTTTATCTCGGTGTACTTTATCACCAACCCATACGTGCTGGCCGTCAGCTACGCCCTGATGGGTTGTGCATGGGCTGCAATTCTTGCCATGCCGTTCACCATTCTCACCAATGCCCTCTCGGGATCGCATATCGGCACCTATCTGGGGCTGTTCAATTGCACCATCTGCATTCCTCAGATCATTGCAGCTTTGTGTGGCGGTGCTATCCTCCACTGCTTCGCGCCTGCTGCCAACGGCGCTCCCGCTACAGTGTGGATGCTGGTGGTGAGCGGTGTGCTTCTCGCAATCGGTTCGTGCGCCGTATGGAATATCAAGGAGACCTTTGGCGAACAATCGTCAATAAAACCTCTGGATGCTATGGCTGAATCGCAGATGGTAGCTGACGAAGATATCTAACTAAGTCTAAATAATGGAATCAATACGCTCTCTCTTCAAAATTGGCCACGGCCCGTCGTCATCACACACTATGGGTCCGCGCAAGGCCGCGCAGATGTTTCTTGCCGAAGCACCCGACTCGACGGTGAGCTGCCGAGTGACCCTCTATGGGTCGCTGGCGGCCACCGGCAAGGGACACCTCACCGACAAAGCCATACTTGATATTATCGAACCGGTGTATCCCTGCGACATAGATTGGCATCCCGAAATAGTGCTGCCGTTCCACACCAACGGAATGATGTTTCAGGCTCGTGATGCCGATGGCAAAGTGGTGAAGGAAAGTACTTTCTACTCAATTGGTGGTGGCGATGTGGTGCGCGAGGGCGAATCGCGACAGCCCGGCAAGCCTATTTACAACATGACCAAGCTCAAAGACATCCAGGCGTGGTGCGAGCGCACCGGCAAAACCTACTGGGAATATGTCGGAGAGACCGAAGGCGAGGAAATCTGGGATTACCTGGCCGAGGTGTGGCAGGTGATGAAAGAGGCCGTGGAACGCGGAATTGATTCTGAAGGAGTGCTACCCGGCGACCTTGGCGTGCGTCGCAAGGCTGTGAGCTATTATATGCACGCCTCAGGACACAATTCATCGCTGAAATCCAGAGGTCTGGTGTATGCCTACGCCTTGGCCGTGAGCGAAGAAAACGCATCGGGCGGCAAGATAGTAACAGCTCCTACCTGCGGTTCGTCAGGCGTGCTCCCGGCTGTGTTATATCACCTATATACCTCAAAGGGATTCAGCGAGAAGCGCATACTGCGTGCGTTGGCCACAGCCGGATTGTTTGGCAATGTGGTGAAGTACAACGCATCGGTATCGGGTGCCGAGGTCGGTTGTCAGGGTGAAGTAGGGGTGGCCTGCGCTATGGCGGCAGCCGCGGCGTCGCAGCTTTTCGGCGGTACTCCTGCACAGATTGAATATTCGGCAGAAATGGGACTTGAACACCACCTGGGCCTTACATGCGACCCTGTGTGCGGGCTGGTTCAGATTCCCTGTATCGAGCGCAACGCATACGCGGCCGCTCGAGCGCTTGATGCCAATCTTTATTCGGCCTTCAGCGACGGTAAGCATAGCGTGGATTTCGACCGTATCGTCGAGGTTATGAAACAGACAGGTCACGATCTGCCTTCGCTCTACAAGGAAACCGCCCAAGGCGGACTGGCGGTAATAAAATAAACGTAGAACGACAACGAACAATAAGGTGAGTATCTTTGTTAATAAGAAAACTCACCTTATTTTTCATTTAACCCCCTCTCAAAATTATGGAAGTTCAAGAAGTAATCAAACAGCTTACCGAAAAGGTAGGCGATAACTTTGACATCTCAAAAGTTACCGAATTTCTTAAGACCATTGATCTCAAGAATTTCTCGCTCTCCGATATTATTACCAAACTTGGTGCTCAGGGTCTGCTCGACAATGTGAATCTCGACGGCCTGAAAGGTAATATGATCGACGAACTCAAAGATAAGGCCGGCGGTATGCTCGGCGGTATATTTGGAAAGTAATTCTACCCATAAACAACGACGGCACGAAAGTACATCATATCTTTCGTGCCGTCGTCGTTATTACCAGAAGCTGAAAATTCCTTGGGGGCGGGTAATGCGTATGTCGGTGGGAGCCGGCTGGTAGGGTGGTTGTTCGTTGAGCACCACGGCCTGATAGACATTCCCATCTGTGGCGCGGAATGGCAGCACATTCACAACCATTCTCACAGGTCCTAAACCTGGAATCTGCGCCTCGGCCTCCACGCGTCGCCAACGGTCGGTTTCATCGCCGTGGTATGGCATTACCATGGCATATCCGCGGTGCCAATTGCCGTCCGGTGTGGGCTGCCAACCGTTTGCTCCGGGTATGAAATCGCTAAATTCCGCGGGAATCACTTTGGTAGCTATCATGTCCTCGTAGGTCGAGGGGTAGACGTAATAGAAAGCCGGCAGTTGATACATCATTGCAGGCGATTTGCCCAAAGCTAACAACGAACCCTCGCCGGGCATTATGGCATCGGCAAACACTACCTGACCGGCCTGATTCAGATTCGCCTCAATAAAACGACGGTTGAACGCATTTACTTTTATGCCATCGCAGATAGCCGCGATAAATGTTACGGTGCATACAACGCCGCCCATAAATGCCAGCACATCCTTTGCTCGCCTGAACCGCTCCGGCCAAGCCTCGGATGCAATCCATACCACGGCCACGCAGCTTATATACTGGCTTATAAACGAAGATCTTACGATCCCGGAAGCAGCTTCGAGCAGCAGGCTCACGGCCATTATTACAAAGAATGTGGCCCAGAGCGGGGTGCGTATGAGCCTGCGTGCCGAAAACACCGATATACACAGGAATGTGGCAGGCAGCAGACAATTGATAGCAAGATTTATGATAGTTACCACCCCGCTGCTATACATTGTGTCGGCTCCGTGAGCCAGCCGTAATCTATACAAAAATCCGGGGTTGACATTCAGTATAATAAAGCCGATAACCAATCCGGCCAGGAGCATATAATTTTTACTGCAACGATAGTCGCTGAACAGCATCATTACCGCTACTACGGCGGCTATGAGCGGAGCCGACAATCCCTCGTGCCACCATCCGGTGACTATGCCTGATATCAATGCCGGTAGCCATCCGATTTGTCTTTGTCGCAGGAATATATCAAGGAATACGGCACCCACCAGCAGCGACGCTACATAGTTAAGGTTGGAGCTGAGTGTGGGTAAATATGCCCACCATGGCGGCATCACGGCCATCAGTCCCACGACTACCCATGCGGCCCGCGGTGAGCGCAGCTGTGCCAGACGCATTAATACTATGACTGCGGCTGTCCAACATCCGCCCATCATGGCAGCGGTGAACCATCGGGGAAGTAAGAGCATCGGCGGAACGGCGAAATTACATAGTCTGAAACTGTCAAACCGCCAACGTTCCGCTACCAGGCTGCGCAGGGTAGCGACGTCGGGCATCGACCACGAACCGTCTGAGCCGATGCTCAGAAACCGACTAAATTCAAAATCGTCAAGCCAATAATCGTGTACGCCATAAAACACAGCAACCAGCACTCCGAAAAGTGCCGGTGCGGTGTAGAATAGAAAAGTTGAAAAATTGTGGTTATTCTTCAACGGAAGTGTCGATGTCGTCATACTGCTGATATAGCAGGTCGTTATATGGAAAACGGGCAAGGTGGATTTCCTTGGCCATATCGTAAAGTTTGCGTTTTAGTTCGTCGATATTCTTGCCGGTTTTGGCCGAAATAAACACGCAATTATCGTTCAATTTAGCCATCCATGATGCCTTGAGCTCGTCAAGCGATATGTTTTCGCGCTTCACGGGTGTGAGGTCATCGGCATCTTTCGGGGTGTAGGTAAAGGCATCCACCTTGTTGAATACCAGAATGGTAGGTTTCTCATCGCCGCCACACACATCGCGCAGGGTCTGATTTACTACCTCAATCTGTTCCTCGAAATTGGGGTGCGAGATGTCAACCACATGCACCAGAATGTCGGCTTCGCGAACCTCGTCAAGGGTTGATTTGAACGATTCGATAAGTCCGGTAGGCAACTTGCGGATAAATCCGACGGTATCGGTGAGCAGGAACGGCAGATTGTCAATTACCACTTTGCGCACCGTGGTGTCGAGGGTCGCAAAAAGTTTATTTTCTGCAAAAACATCGCTTTTGCTCAGTAGGTTCATCAGCGTGGATTTACCCACGTTGGTATATCCCACCAGAGCCACACGGGTGAGTTTGCCACGATTTTTGCGCTGGATGGATTTTTGTTTGTCGATTGAGCGCAGTTCCTCTTTCAGCCGTGCGATTTTATCAAGGATAATACGGCGGTCGGTTTCAATCTGGGTTTCACCCGGGCCACGCATACCGATACCGCCACGCTGACGTTCGAGGTGAGTCCACAGACGGGTGAGTCGGGGCAGCAGATATTGATATTGAGCCAGTTCAACCTGGGTTTTGGCGTGAGCGGTCTGGGCACGGTTGGCAAAAATATCCAGAATCAGACTGGTACGGTCAAGGATTTTTACCTGAAGTTCGCGTTCGATGTTGGAAACCTGCTTGGTGGTGAGGTCGTCATCGAAAATCACCATACCTATTTCATTTTCCTCAACAAACTGCTTTATTTCCTCAAGTTTGCCTTTTCCGACAAAAGTGCGCGGGTTGGGATAGTCGAGACGCTGAGTGAAGCGCGCCACGGTCTCGGCTCCGGCAGTATCGGCCAGGAACGCCAGTTCGTCCAGATATTCGGTTACCTTAGCCTCATCCTGTCGGTCGTTGATCAGACCCACAAGGACGGCTCTTTCTGATGTTTCCTGACTTATAATTAGATCTTTCATATTGATTTACTTCAAAAACAATTACATACACTAAACCTGCCGGAGTGGGCAAATGTTCATTTGAGCAGGTCGGACGCAGGGGCGTATGTCATCTGTAGCACAGCAATGGCGCCGTCTTTCGTTACGCCCTCATAGTCGGCAGCCGAGTAAATGCCTGCGGCGATGGCGGCGTCAGCCGAGTTTACGAAATAAACGGCCGAAATCTGAGCGTCTTCCAAAGCATTTATAGCTGCCGGGGTAGGCTGATTTACAGTGAAGATAACGGCACCGGGCACGGTGGCGCGACCAGTCTTGGCCACGGCTACGGTTTCGGGCGAATTGTCTGTGCCGGGCAGGCCGGTGGCTTTCCACGCGCCGTTGAGCACCAGTACAGCCCCATTAGCTTTCTGTCCCGAAGCTACGGCGTTCTGTGCCGCGCTTACGGCCATATCCATAAACACCTCATCATTAGGACTTACCTTATCCACCTTCGAGATATTTACCTGAGCCGAGGCACATACGGCCAGCATTCCGGCTGCGATTATGCTAAAAAATTTCTTCATTTTATCTTCTTTAATACCACGCGATCCACCAGGGCGTGATTGGTTTTGAGATTCATATTTTCATTCTCGGGACGGAATGTGATGGCAATACGGTGTTTGCCGGCCGAAAGGTCGGTAGCTACGGTATTGGTTGCGCCCCAGTCGTTCCAGTTGGCTACGCCGCGGTGTGGCATCACTACGGTGCCGGCAGGTGTGCCGTCGATTTCGATGGTGCGTATCGCACATTTGTTTTCAGTATTGACAGGGCCATTTCCGTTGGCGTAAACCAGCTGCACGGCGTAAGTGCCGGGTTCGGCTATATCAACCTCCACGGCGATGGGCATCGACGAGTGGTCGACCTCAATAAATCCACGTCCGTGATATCCTTCCACGGCTGCTTCGGGCTGATAGCTGATTTCGGGCGACAGCAGAGATATGCTTTCATCGGGCATTTCAATAGTGATGGTTTCGAAATTGTCGAGAGGCTCGGAGGCGAACGATTCAACACCGTCGTCGCTTACGCCAATCACCTGCCATTCGCCGGGCACGTCAGCAATCCAGGATGTGCGTCGAGTGGTGGCTATACGCTGGCCGTTGCGCAGCACGATGTAGTGGTTGATATATTCAATCGGATTCCAGCTAAGCAGATTATTGACAGGCACACCGGCTGCTGCATATTCATCGCTGTGGCTCAGGCGTGTGACCGGAGTGAGCGGAGCCTTCACATTGGCCGTATGGTGCACGTTCATCGGCTCGGGAGTATTGTCGGCAAGCACGATATTGATGGTATGATGGCCGGTAATATCGCCGGGGATGTATGCGGCGTGCTTCTTGCCGTCGAGACGGAATTCCTGAATCTGATTGCCATAGCCACTCACGGTTATATCAAGTGTGGCACCACGATAGCGGAACCCGGTGAGTGAGCGCGTGTCGGCCATTGTCTGTGGAACGAAGGGCGCAAATTCCAGTCTGTCAGGGGTAAAGGTGATACCGAACAATATGCGTTGTGTAATAGCGAGATTACCTGCCAGACACCAAAGCATATTTGAGGAGTTAAGCTCGGTGGCGATGTCACCGTTGTCAATCACCAGGTTTTCTTTATTGGTAGTGAATAGCGCGGCGGGGCGGAATACAGAGCCGATGGCTTCGAGCAGGCCCGGTTCGTTGCCTACCTTGGCATTGGCAAGAGCCCAGTATGATGCTACCCATGGCCAGAGCGAATTGTTGTGGTAAGGAGGCATATCGGCAATCTGCGGAAAGAATACCGGCGCGCCGAAGGGGGTCGTAGGATAATTTTCGGTGATAAGTGCTGCCTGCTCGGGCGATGCCACATTATATAATATAGCGAGCGATTCGCCCAGACACTCGGCGCGCGGGTTCAGGATGGGGAAGTTGCGGCCATAGTCGTACATAGCGTAGTACCCCTTGGCGGGCATCCAGAGCTGCGAGTTTATTTGCGAGACAAGGTCACTGCGCAGGGTGCTCCAGCGCTCGGCCTCATCCTTGTGGCCAAGTGTTGCGGCGATGTCACTCAACACATCGAGCGCTTGAGAATGAACGACAGAGGTGCTCAGACTCTGACTTTTGTAAATGTCGGCTGTCTGCATCCAGCGCGGATAGCTCTGCTCGCGCCAGTCGATAAATGATGTCTCGCCGCGCACCAATCCGCCGTCGGCGGTGTAAAGCACCTTGAGGTCGTCCTCCATCGATGCCGATATTATCGGGTAGATATATTCAAGCCAATCGCGGCTGCCGGTCACCTTGTATAATTCGTATGCTGCAATAGCCCACACCATACGATCTGAGCTTACAGGCCATGCGCCACCGCTGCCGGTATCCTGGATAATTCGTCCGGTGGGCGATACCTTCTTGCGCAATGAGATTTCCGAGGCTTGCGGCTGGAGCCATGCCATCGAAAGTATTATGGAGTATGACACATCGCGGGTCCATACCCCGGCCCACTCCTTGCCGGTGCGCAGGGTAGTGTCGGGTTCTACGGCGTTGAGCATTTCCTCAAGGCCGAGGTTATAGATGGCTTCGTGAAGCTTGTTGGGAGTGTGCAGCCGCGGCAAACCCGAGAGGTCGCGGGAGAGGTGCCATTGCTTGTTTACGGGCATACGGTAGCCCGGCTGTGCGGCGTATGTAGATATGAGGCTTACCCCGTCGGGGCTATA
>CAZHDH010000009.1:0-47240 GCA_964531245.1 uncultured Bacteroides sp.
TAAACACTACATCAACCAACCGCAACCGAATGTTTGCCGAAAAACTGGTGATGACGCTCCCCTTATGGAGAGGTCAGATTGAAGCCGGCCAGGAATACACCGACACACGCACCACCAATCTTTTCTCAGCCAATATTCCTGAAACTCCTGATGCCGATAATCGGGTGGACGAAAGCAATATAGCCGTATTTGCTGAATTGGGACAACAGTTCGGGCGCTTTATGATTGGGGCAGGTCTGCGTTATGAGCACGTTAAGTTCAACTACTATGAGACGGGATTGCTTAAGGAAGGCCACAACAAGACGTACAATAATGTCTTTCCCTCACTCAATATCGCTACGCAAGTAGGCAGTGTCAGAATGGGACTGAACTATACCGGCAAGACCGTTCGTCCCGGATATGGTCAACTTGACGGTGCTATCAGCTATATCAATCGTCTGACATACGAGACCGGTAACCCCTATCTGAAACCGACGAAGTTGCAGACTGTGGAATACATGGCACAATGGCGCCGCTTCTTTGCTCAACTCTCCTACACCTATTTCAAAGATGGTGTGTATCATATCACCGAGCCTTACGGACCCGATGGCGAGGCTACCATCATCCGCACTGCAAATCTCGATCATCGTCATTATATGCAGGCCTTCGTAGGTGGTAATTTCCAAGTGGGATTATGGCAGCCAAAAGTGAATGTCGGGATGATGAAGCAATGGCTTTCCTTACCCGTAAATGGCGAGCTGGTGAATATGAACACTCCTATATTCATGTTCCAATGGCAGAACGCGGTTCATCTTCCTTTCGACATCTGGCTTAATGTTGACGCTCAACTGATGACTCACGGTTGGGACAACAATACACGCCTGACAAATACACCCTGGTACGTCAACGCCAAGATTTACAAAGGATTCTTCAACGACGCGTTCAGCGTTACCGTCGAAGCTAAGGATCTGTTCAACTCCGCCAGAAACAATTTCTATCTATGCAGCGACGCCGTTCAGATACAGCAGAAAGACTTCTCGCCCGGTCGCTCTGTGATGCTGACACTTCAGTATCGCTTCAACGCTACTCGCGACCGCTATCGCGGTACAGGTGCAGGAAACACTGAAAAATCACGCTTCTAAGAGATAAGTAACTCTCAGAATATGACAGTATCGTAGGTTCTGTGATAGACTCTAAATTGAATCAATTATAAACTATTCACGCAGGTAAAAATGATACAGCAAAGTTGATATTTTTCCGTGAGTGTCCATTAGTGCGAATTTTTTTGCGTAACTTTGTACGCTTTAAACTTATGAAATTCGTTCGACAGTCAATACGGTTCATTCTGGTTTCGGCACTGCTGATTGCGGTGGTGCTTCCGGCCACGCTATTCCTGGTGCTGTCGACCCCTCCCGCTCAACGTAAGATCAAAAATATTGCCGAGGCTGAACTTACCCAAGTTTTGGGTACGGATGTAGCCATCGGCAATATTATATATCACCCTTTCAACACACTTGAGATTAGCGACGTAACTGTGGCTGATCCGGCTCGGCCCGGAGTAAATGCACTTGCTATCGGACGCGTGTCGGCCCGCTTCGAGCTGTTTCATTTCCTGCGCACCGGACGGCTGTATTTCGACTACGCCGTTCTCTTTGCTCCGCAGGTGAGGTTATGGCGCGCTTCGGCCGGTGAGCCTCTTAATATTCAGCCTATTATCGACCGTTTCAAGCCAAAAGATCCGTCAAAACCACCCACTCATTTCGACCTCGCCATCAGCACACTGATAATTCGGCAGGGGCATTTCGGCTATACAGTGCAGGACGCTGCTGCCACACCGGGGCGCTTCAATCCTCGCCGCATTGACGTTGACGATTTGTATCTGCACGCATATCTGCGCAATGCATCACCGACAGGAGGCGCGGCAGATATCGAGGCTCTTTCTTTCTCGGAATGTTCCGGTTTCCGGCTGTCAGATCTGAAACTGAACGCAGCTATCGATTCCACCCAAATTTCGGTATCGGATTTCAGCATTGCTCTCCCTAATTCGTACATCGCATTGCAACCTGTAAATATCGCGATCAACGGCCTTAAAACCATAGCCGACGACCTGCGATCGGCCCGCTTGCAGATTGCGACTTCATCGCCCGGCACAATTTCTACAGGCGACATCAAACCATTCCTGACCATTCTTGATCCTGTAAACGTTACCGCCACACTTGATTTTGACCTTCGCGGCAATCTAAACCAGGCGGAGCTTTACCGTTTCAACATTTCAGCACCTGAAATGCTTGACATCTCCATGACCGGAAAAGTTGTAGCACCCACCAATCCGGATTCCATCCGCGGAGAAATCGAGCTGCGCAACCTATCGGTGTATCGCGGAATCCTTCCCCTACTCGATGCTTTTATTCCGTCTTCCGCTGCTACCAGAATTGCACCGGTGCTCCCGCTGTACATTTCAGGCGATGCCCGCGGGGGAATGCGCGATGCTGTGGCGTCTTTAGATATTTCTACCGCTGCCGGTGATGCAAAGTTAGATGCGAGATGCACAGCTTCCAATGGTTTTTCGGCCGGCACAGCCGAGATGTCCGCTGATTTTTCTGAACTAAATCTGGCCGCTATAGTCAATAATTCGCGTTGGGGCACGGCCGGTGGATCATTGTTGGCAGATGTATCTTTTGCCAACAAAAAACTCACGGTAGGCAAAGCCGATATCAACATTGACCATATCGGCCTGCCGGGGCACACCCTCACCGACGTAGGAATAAAGGCTACCGCTGATTATGACGAATTAACGCTGAACCTCGAATCAGCCGATCCGGTGGCGACTCTGACCTTAGATGCCCATGGCGATTTGCGTAATTCTGACAAATGGATTTCGCTTTCCGCCGATATTCGCCACGCCATGCCGGAGGCCTTTGGCACACAGATTTTACGTCCCGGGCTGACAATGAGAGGACACATTCAGGCTGACATCGCCGGAACTTGCATCGACGATATTTCCGGGCGCGTAGACCTCAACAACTGGCTCTTCACGGCAGAAACTGATTCACTTTCGCTCGCGCGCTTCTCGTTAGAAACTCTCACCGACCAAGGAGCATATAAGACAATTACTATCAATTCCGATTACCTCACGGGCCAACTCAACGGTCGTTTTACCCCGTCGACGCTCGCGGCTGAACTCAAAGAGATGGCGGCGCAGGTTTCTCCAGCGCTTATTTCTCCGGACGATGATGCTATCCGCGTGGCAGACAACACCTTCTCGCTTCAGCTCACTACCGACAATGGTGAGTCGCTGAGCCGATTCCTCCGTCTTCCTGTAGTATTGGCTTATCCCGTCGAGATTTTAGCCGATGTAAACTCAGCCAACGGCAGCGCATGGCTCACAGCCGATGCCCCCTATCTGGTGCAGGGTGATAAAATTATCGAAAACACATTGGTAAATACATCGATCAATTCGGCCGAAGGTCGCGGTTTGGTTTACCTCACCACACTTATGCCTACGAAAAAGGGCCCGATGACAGCCGTAGTGGGCATCAGTGGCAAAAATAATACTTTCGACACGCATATCGACTGGACTATAGACCGCGCTATTCCCCTCAACGGCACCATACCCCTCTCCACTACCCTGAGCCGAAGTGCCGCAACCGGTGATCTTTGCATATCTAACCGCTTCGGTGCCGGTCAGATCAATTTTGGCGACGATGTATGGGCAATATCGCCGGGCGGTGTGGATTGGTGCGACAAGGTATTGACCGTAAACGACTTCGGACTGAAAGCCGGTGTGCAGTCAATTGCCATTGACGGCGCGGCCTCTGCCTCCACTGCCGACACGCTCAATATCGACCTGAAAAACATCCATCTTATATCCATTTTTGAAAACCTTGAGATCGATAACGCCCTGATCGGCGGTAGAGCCACGGGGTCGTTTACAGCCACGGCGGCTTTATCCGGTATCCCGCAGCTCAACACTACGGATCTGCACGTCGACAGCATATCTTATAATTACTGCGAAATAGGCGACGCTGATATCAAGGCCGGCTGGGACAATGATACCAAAGGCTTTGCTCTTGATGCCGACATTCGCAATCGTCAGGGGCAACCGTCGCATATCTTCGGCAGCATTTATCCCACAACCGAGAGTCTTGACCTTAATTTCGAAGCCACGCACGTGCCCGTAGGATTTATGCAACCCTTTATGGCTGCATTTGCCTCAGACATCACAGGTTACGTTTCAGGCAACGCTCGTCTTTTCGGCACTTTTAAAAATATAGATATGTCGGGCGATGTATTTGCTGATTCACTGCGCCTGCGCATCGATTTCACCAACACCTATTATTCGGCTACCGACTCGATCCACGTTCGTCCCGGCATTATCCGCCTTGATGATATTACCCTATATGATGCTTACGGACACACGGCCCGGCTGGACGGCGTGCTCACCCATAGAGCTTTCCACTATCCTGAATTTGAATTCAATATTTCCAACGCGCGCGATTTTCTGTCTTACGATGTCACAGAAAAGATAAACCCCGATTGGTACGGCACTGTGTTCGGCAATGGTTCGGCCAGTATTTCAGGCAAACCGGGACTTATCAATATCGGAGTGAATATGACCACATGTCCCGGCTCAACATTCACATTCGTACTATCTGACCGCCTTGACGCCGAGCAGTATTCGTTCATTACATTCAACGACGTAACTGAATACTCCTCAGACGAAATCCTGCTGTCGCGCGACGATACCCCCGAACTGGTGCAGGAAATACGCCGCCGTCTGGCCAATTCAAACACCGATGAGGCTTCAAACTATGTAATGGATATCCGGGCCGACATCACGCCACAGGCACAGATCAATCTGGTAATGGACCCCATCGGCGGCGACTGCATACGCGCCAACGGCTCCGGCGACCTGCGTATGTATTACGATGCCAAGGAAAACGACCTGCGCATGTACGGCACCTACACCTTGGATCACGGCAGCTACAACTTTACCCTCCAGGACATCATTATCAAGGATTTCACCATCAACCGGGGAAGCTCGATTGCCTTCCGCGGCGATCCTTATTCTGCATCGCTGGACATCGAAGCCGTATATCAGGTGAACGCTAACCTTTCCGACCTCGATGAATCCTTCGCCCGCGACAAAGACCTCAACCGCACCAATGTGCCGGTTCAAGCCGTAATGAAAGTAACTGGCGATATGCGTCAGCCCGACCTCGCATTCGATCTCGCCTTCCCAACTCTCACATCCGATACCTACCGCAAAGTGCGATCCATCATATCCACCGATGATATGATGAATCGCCAGATTATTTATCTGCTTGCTCTCAACCGCTTCTATACGCCTGAATATATGGCATCCACCACCAAGGGCAATGAACTATTTTCGGTGGCCGCCGGCACTATTTCAAGCCAGCTATCGTCAATGCTCGGCAAACTCAGTGATCACTGGAGCATTGCTCCTAACCTGCGCAGCGACCGTGGCGACTTCTCAGACCTCGAAGTCGACCTCGCTCTATCCAGCCGCCTGCTCAACAACCGCCTGCTTTTCAACGGCAACTTCGGTTACCGCGACAAGAGCTTGAATACCAACCAGTTTATTGGCGATTTCGACCTCGAATACCTCCTGAACCCAAGTGGAATATGGCGTCTCAAGGCCTACAACCGTTATAACGACCAGAACTATTACCTGCGATCAGCTCCCACCACTCAGGGTGTCGGCATTATGTTCCGCCGCGATTTCGATTCCTTCTTCTCTATTTTCAGAAAAAAGAAACAACCCAAATGAACTACTTTCGGCCTATGGGTGTTTTAATTACAAAATACATCAAAAAGAAATCTAACTAAAACACTTACTGCAATGGCTGAAACTAAAAGTATCAAAGGTACACAGACCGAAAAAAATCTTGTAATCGCTTATCTCGCTGAAAGCTCGGCTTATACACGATATACATATTATGCACAGCAGGCCGATAAGGAAAATTACTATCCCATCGGTCAGATTTTCCGCGAAACTGCAGATAACGAACTTCACCACGGTAAAATCTTCTTCAAATATCTCGAAGGCGGAAGCGTCACCGTGCCCGTGAATGCTGATGCAGGCGTGATCGGCACTACTGCTGAAAACCTCCTCATCGCCGCTAACGAAGAACAGGCAGAAGGCGTTGACCTCTATGAAGGCTTCGCTAAGGTAGCCGATCAGGAAGGCTTTGCCGACATCGCTTCCCATTTCCGCGCTATCGCCACTATCGAAAAGCGTCACGAAGCACGTTTCCGCTACTTCCTCCAGCAGGTTAAGGACGGCACCGTATGGAAACGCGACACCCCCATCAAATGGCAATGCCTTGTGTGCGGCTACATCTATGAAGGCACTACACCTCCCGACGTTTGCCCCGCATGCAATCACCCCTATCAGCACTATATCGGTCTTGACTACGATATGATCTAAATCAATTGACCGCTATAAGCGCAGAGAGCGAGACCCTGATGTCCCGCTCTCTGTGTATAATCCTAATAACACACTTCTGCTTATGCTTCTCAACATTGTATGGCTCCTTGTGGGGCTGATCCTCATTCTCGTCGGTGCCAACGCCCTCACCGACGGTGCATCATCGCTCGCGCGCCGTATGGGTGTGAGCGACCTCATCATCGGCCTCACAGTGGTGGCCTTCGGCACATCAGCACCCGAACTCGCTATTTCGGTTATATCAGCTGCCAATGGCGAGGCTCAGCTGGCCATTGGCAATGTAGTGGGCAGCAACATCTTCAATATCCTGGTTATCATAGGCATAACGGCTTTGGTAAAACCGATAGTGATTGAGCGCACGGTATTGTCGCTCGAAATTCCGATGGTGATTCTATCATCCGTAATACTATTGGTGCTTGGAAACAGCTCCTGGCTCAACGGTGGCGGAATGAACGAAGTGTCACGAGTATCCGGCATCTTCCTGCTTATATTCTTCCTCTTGTTCATGAGATACACCTTCGCTTCAGCCCGACGCACGCCCGATGCAACAGCGGCCGATGTCGACGCCCCGGCCGATACAAAATCACTACCGACGTGGCGTGCTTGCATCTACGTCGTGGCCGGACTTGCCGCATTGGTATTCGGGGGCGATAAGTTTGTCGACGGTGCATCAGGCATAGCCGCATCTATGGGTGTGAGCCAAGCCGTTATAGGCCTTACCATAGTGGCCGCCGGTACATCGTTGCCCGAACTTGCCACATCAATTGTGGCTGCTACGAAGGGGCGCTCAGCAATGGCCATCGGCAACGTAATCGGCAGTAATATATTCAACGTCCTGATGGTATTGGGATTGTCGGCCACAGTGCGCCCATTGCCCTTCGGCACCATCGGCAACCTTGATCTGCTCACCCTGCTCGGTGCTTCCATACTCTTCCTTATCTTCGGCTGGATAATTAAGGAACGTACTATCACGCGTGCTGAGGGTGGCATCCTCACCGCCTGCTACATCGCATATATCGCCGCGCTCCTCAGCCGCCTCTGAGCACCGCGGATTAACGTCGGATTCATTTGCATATCTCGATTTTTTTTTGTAACTTTGATTTCTTTATTTTCAAGTTCAATAGTTACAATTATGAAATCACGATATATTTCCTATCTCTTGCTCGGGGTGGTTATGGCAGCCGGAGCCTCACAGAGTGCTTGCGCTCAAAACCGCCAGCTTCCGCCGCCTCCTCCTGCCACTGCCGGCACTATGGCCACTGTCAATCCCACAATTCCCAATGAGGTTATGATCTGCGGACAGACAGTAAGCCTTGACCCTGTGGACTATGCCGAACGATATGACCGCGAACTCACCTCGCTGATGTACACCCATGGCAATACCCTGCTGCTTATCAAACGAGCCAACCGCTATTTCCCGCAAATGGCACAGGTGCTTCGCGATAATGGGGTGCCCGACGATATCCTTTATCTGGCCTGTGTGGAAAGCACGCTTAATCCACGTGCTGTGTCGCCTGCAAAAGCCGCCGGTATGTGGCAGTTTCTGGCTTCAACGGCCAAGGAATATGGGCTGGAGGTGAGCGACGAGGTTGACGAACGCTACAACATTGAGAAAGCCACAGCAGCCGCTGCGCGTTATCTCAAAAACGCATACCGCGAGTATGGCGACTGGAATTCTGTATTTGCATCATATAATGCAGGACGTGCCCGTATCACCAAACAACTCGGAGCACAGAATGCCGATAATGCTCTTGACCTATATCTGGTGGATGAAACCCAGCGTTACCCCTTCCGCATAATGGCTACAAAGGCTATTATGGAAAATCCGGCCATCTATGGTTTCCGTATCACCCCTGATCAGCTCTACCGCCCGCGCGAAGTAAAAATTGTAGAGGTTAACGGCCCGGTGGCTTCATGGGCCGATTGGGCCGAACGCCAGGGTTGCTCTTACCGCGAACTGCGCGACGAAAACCCCTGGATTCGTGACACCAAGCTCACCAATAAACTTGGCAAGATCTACCGCGTGCGCGTTCCCCTGAAAGAGACACGCAATCGCTCTACATCCTCTGTTCCCGTGTTCAATCCCAACTGGGTAAAATAACCTGTTCACTTATCTAAAATATTCTAAATATAAAATTATGTCAAGCCCTAAACCAAATATGGAAGCGCCCGTGAGGGTCATCGGGGCACGTGTCCATAATCTCAAAAATATTGATGTGGACATTCCGCACGGTGCGCTCACTGTGATTACCGGCCTGAGCGGGTCGGGTAAATCTTCATTGGCTTTCGACACCATATATGCCGAAGGCCAGCGCCGTTATATCGAGACCTTTTCTGCCTACGCCCGCAATATGTTAGGCAATATGGAACGCCCGGACGTCGACCGCATCACCGGTCTTAGTCCGGTGATTTCTATTGAACAGAAAACTATCAACCGAAACCCTCGCTCCACTATCGGCACCACCACCGAAATCTATGACTTCCTGCGCTTGCTATACGCCCGTATAGGCCACGCGAGGTCGTATGTCACCGGTGCCGAGATGGTTAAATATTCCGAGGACAAGATTGTTGATCTCATCTGCGAACGTTTCACCGGTCGCAAAATATATATTCTGGCACCGCTGGTCAAGAACCGCAAGGGACATTATAAAGAACTGTTTGAAACCCTGCGCAAAAAGGGGTATCTGCGGGTGCGCGTCGATGGTGAATTGCTTGAAATCACTCCCGGGATGAAGCTTGATCGATACAAAAACCACTCTGTAGAGCTGGTGGTCGATCGTCTGAAAGTGAATCCCGACGACCTCACGCGACTGCGCGACACCGTCGCAGATGCTCTGGCACAGGGCGACCGTCAGGTGATGATCTATGATGTGGAAGCCGACTCCGTAAGCCATTATTCGCAGCATCTGATGGACCCCATGAGTGGTATATCATACCGCGAGCCGGCTCCCCACAATTTCTCGTTCAATTCCCCCCAGGGCTATTGCCCCCGGTGCAAGGGATTGGGATACGTCAACCTTATTGATATTGAGAAAATTGTGCCCAACCCCTCCCTTAGTATCCACGAGGGCGCGTTTACTCCATTGGGTAAATATAAGAACAACACCATTTTCTGGCAACTATCGGCTATTTGCGAGGCGCATGGAGTTTCGCTCAAAACTCCCGTAAAAGACTTGCCGGACGAATGCCTCGATGAAATTCTGAACGGCACCGACCGGCGCCTGGAAGTGAGAAACGACACCATCGGTTCGTCTATCCTCATGGGATCTTACGAGGGACTGGTGAAATATATCGAGATGCAGCAGTCTGACGATGCCGGGGCGGCCGCTCAGAAATGGAGCGGACAATTCTATACACGCACGGAATGTCCCGAGTGTCACGGTGACCGACTGAATCGCGAGGCGCTGCATTTTTTTGTCGACGGTATGAACATCGCCCAGCTATCGCGCCTTGACATCGACCACCTGAACCAATGGGCGCAGACCGTGAGCGAGCGCCTCGATGACCGCGACCGTCGCATAGCTTCAGAAATCATCAAGGAAATCAGTACGCGCCTGCGTTTTTTGGTGGATGTAGGTCTCGGATACCTGCAGCTCAACCGTGCCTCGGCCACCCTGAGCGGCGGCGAGAGCCAACGCATACGTCTGGCCACCCAGATGGGTTCGGAGCTGGTAAATGTGCTTTATATTCTGGATGAACCCAGCATAGGACTGCACCAACGCGACAATTTCAAACTTATCAATTCGCTCAAACGCTTGCGCGATGCCGACAATTCCATAATCGTGGTGGAGCATGACCAGGACATAATGATGGCTGCCGACTACATCGTGGATATAGGTCCGGGGGCAGGGCGCAAGGGCGGTGAGGTTGTATTTGCCGGAACACCCGCTCAAATGCTCGCCACCGGCACTCTCACAGCTCAATATCTCAACGGCCAAAAGCAAGTTTTCGTGCCCGAAACTCGCCGCAAGGGTAATGGCAAATTCATAACACTTAAAGGTTGCACGGGGCACAATCTTAAGGATGTTACCTTCAAGCTGCCGCTGGGCACGCTGACGTGTGTGGCCGGTGTGAGTGGCTCGGGCAAATCATCGCTTGTCAACGGCACTCTCGTGCCTATCCTGACGCGCCACTTCTACCGCTCACTCACCCAACCTCTGCCCTACTCCGAAATCGAAGGTATCGAAAATATCGACAAAATTGTCACCGTCGACCAATCGCCCTTGGGACGCACCCCACGCTCCAACCCCGCTACATATACCGGAGTGTTTACCGACATCCGCAATCTTTTTGTCGAACTTCCCGAAGCCAAAATTCGTGGCTACAAACCGGGGCGATTCTCGTTTAACGTGGCGGGCGGACGTTGTGAGGCCTGCGGTGGCAATGGTTATAAAACTATTGAGATGAACTTCCTGCCCGATGTGCTTGTGCCCTGCGAAGTGTGCGGAGGCAAACGCTACAACCGCGAAACTCTGGAAGTGCGATACAAAGGAAAATCAATTGCCGATGTGCTCGATATGACCATCAATCAGGCCGTGGATTTCTTTGCCGGTGTACCCAAAATTCTCAAAAAGATTCAGGTACTTAAGGATATTGGCCTCGGTTATATAAAGCTCGGCCAACCGTCGTCAACCCTCTCGGGAGGTGAGAACCAACGCGTAAAACTCGCCACCGAGCTGGCCAAGAAAGACACCGGCCGCACACTGTTTGTGCTTGACGAACCCACCACCGGGCTGCACTTCGAGGACATCAATACCTTGATGGGCATCCTGAACAAACTGGTTGACCGCGGCAATACCGTGCTGGTAATTGAACATAACACCGACGTAATCCGTGCCGCCGACTATATCGTGGACATGGGGCCCGATGGAGGTCGCGGCGGCGGACAAATCTTGGCCGAAGGCACCCCGGAACAAATTGCCAAAGGCACATCACCCACCGCCGGTTTCATCCACCTTCCGGAGAAAAAGAAATAATGCCGGAAACTTGTTGGTAAATAAATTTGCGGTATTCGTATGGAAGCCGTATATTTGCATTTGATTGTAACCTTTCGTGTTACCCAACGCATAATTGACTGTTTATGGTACAATACATACTAACTGAATCTGAGAATTACTCGCCCGGCGAACTGGCTCAAATGGCCATCGAGGGAGGGTGCGGATGGATTTCACTTCGCTTTCCTGACCTCGATGACGATGAACTTCGCGCAATCGCAGCTCCCGACATCGTGGATATGTGCCGCGAGGCCGGGGTGATTCTCACCATTGACGACCGTCCTGCTTTGGCTCGCGATCTTAATGTGCACGGTGTGCGTCTGTCTCGCCGGTTTTTCACTGATAACCCATCTGAAACGCCACTGAAAATCCGCGAGGAACTCGGCCCCGAAGCTATAATCGGAGTAGAAACAGCAGATTCCACCGCGCCGTCGCTTCTTCTGGGTGCGGATGTCGATTTTGTTACCCTTCCGGCCGATTTTTCCTCTGACCAGCGTGCTGCTTTTGTAGATGCTGTGCGCAAAGCTGAAATACCCACAGCTATTGTAGCTTCAGGCATACATACACCCGATCAAGCTATCGAGGCTGTGGCGGGCGACGGTTGCAACGGCGTGGCCGTGAGCACCCCGATTGCCGCCGCTCCCGATCCCGTGGAGCGTATGCGCGAATTTGTGGATGCACTCAACGTGATCTGAGGGGGTGGAACGCAGTCTTAAATCCACACTCCTTAAGGCCGTTGCGCCGGCAGTGATAGGCGTGGCCGTGGTGGTGTGGATGTTTGTTTCCGATTTCAATCCCAAGGCGTGGCAATTGCTCAAATTTGATAGTCGCACCATCTTGGGACTTGTCATTGCGCTTATATTTGTATTTGGGCGCGATTGGGGCCTGGCGTGGCGGTTCCGCACCATCACAGACTGCACTCTGAGCTGGCGACGCGCATTTCGCGTGGATGTTATGTGCGCATTTACCTCGGCTGTGACTCCATCGGCCGTGGGTGGCAGCGCATTGGCTATATTTTACCTGAACCGTGAAGGCGTCAATGTAGGTCGTGCGACAGCTCTGACTCTCACCACCTTACTTTTAGATGAGATGTTTTTCGTAGTGTTCTGCCCGTTGCTGATGCTGCTCGTCCCGCACACCGAGATTTTCGGACAGACCCACAATTACGCGCTGCTTGCAGGCATCGAATGGGTGTTTTGGCTCGTTTATGCCGGAATAGTGATCTGGGCAGCGATATTGTATCTGGGCATCCTGGCGCGCCCGCAATGGGTGGAATATGCTATTTCACGACTGTTCCGCCTGCGATGGCTGCGACGCTGGAAAAAAAATGCCCGCGAAATGACGACCAATCTGCGCGAAACCTCCGTATGGATCCGTGGCCGTAAACTGCGCTGGTGGGCCGAAGTGTTCGGAGCCACCACCGTATCGTGGTTCTCACGATATTTTGTGGTCAATGCCTTGTTCTGGGCATTTGTGCCGGCAGCTTCGGGATTACTTGTGTTCGCAAGACAGTTTGTCGTATGGGTAGTGTTGATGGTGAGCCCCACGCCCGGTGGCAGCGGCCTGAGCGAGTATATTTTCACCAACTATTACGGCGACCTCATCGGCGATGTGTCCGTGGCACTGGTACTGGCCACTATCTGGCGCATCCTCAGCTATTACATATATCTAATCGGCGGGGCTGTGCTCGCGCCATCTTATTTCAGAAAAAATGCGATTACTGATAAGTCTGCTTCTGTGCCTTACGACGATGGCTCTCAGGGCTGAACGTCCAGTGGTGTATGTCTATAGTCTCGACTCGGAAATTGATGCCGTGGCTTGGCGACACACGCGGCGCGCCATTGATTATGCCGAGAGTCGTACCCCACGCCCTGACATTTTTCTGCTCAAGCTAAATACATACGGCGGCGCGGTGGATATGGCCGATTCTATTCGCACGGCTCTGCTGCATTGCTCCATTCCCACCGTAGCGTTTATCGACCATAACGCGGCCTCGGCGGGAGCGCTGATCGTGCTTGCCTGCGACTCGGCATTTATGGCTCCCGGAAGCAGCCTCGGCGCGGCCACTGTGGTGAATGGCGAGGGCGAACCGATGCCTCCCAAGTATCAGAACTATTGGAGTAGCATAATGCGCGCTACCGCTGCCGGACACGGAAAATACATCCCCGAAGGCGACTCAATTCCGCGATGGCGACGCGACCCCGACCTGGCTGCCGATATGGTCACCCCGACCAAAGCTCTGGCATACACTACCGCTGAAGCTCTGGAGTGTGGCTTGGTGGATGGCGTGGCTTCAAACGTTGACCAAGTAATCGAACAGCTTGATATTCACGACCCGGTGGTGGAATATTATGTACCCGACCCCACCGACACCCTTATGGGATTTCTGGCCTCGGCCGCTGTGCGTGCAGTGCTTATAATGCTGATTCTTGGCGGCATATATATGGAAATGCACACCCCCGGGCTTGGTGTGGCAGCTGCTGTGGCTTGCGTGGCCGCAGTGCTGTATTTCTTGCCTATGATAGTGTCCGGGACCTTAGCTTTGTGGGTGGTGCTTACGTTCATAGCAGGCGTGGTTCTTTTGGCCCTTGAAGTATTTGTGATTCCCGGATTCGGGGTGGCCGGAATTGCCGGATTTCTGGCGATAGTGGTATCGCTGGTAGGTGCAGCGCTTCATTACACCGAACTCGGCCTTTCGGCGGCCGATTTTGCACACCCGCTTGGAGTATTAGGTTGCGGTATTGCCGGGGCGGTCGGGCTTGTCTGGCTGCTCACATCGCGCTTCGGCCCCAAGCGATTTCGCCGTGCCGCATTCCTCACCAAGGAGCAAACCGTAAGCGCCGGTTACATAGGTGTGGATATGGATGCGGCCCGCTTTGTGGGTCGTAAAGCCGTAACACTCACTGCCCTGCGGCCGGCCGGCAAGATTCGTATTGACAATCAAACTTTTGACGCATCTTCCACCGGCGAATTTATAGCTCGCGACACCGCTGTAAAAGTTGTGCGCTACGAGGCCGCACAGCTTTATGTCGAACCCATCTCAAATCATCCATACTAATGAAATTTATAGGAATTATTCCCGCTCGATATGCTTCCAGCCGTTTCCCCGGCAAACCCCTCGCGCTCATAGGTGGTGTGACAATGATTGAACGCGTTTACCGCCAAGCGTCGCAGGCTCTGGATAGCGTGGTGGTAGCCACCGATGACTCACGTATTTACGATGCCGTAAAAGCCTTCGGCGGGCAGGTGGTCATGACATCCGAAAAGCACCGCAGTGGCACCGACCGCTGCTACGAGGCTTACGTCAACAGCCACGCCGATGCCGATGTGGTGATAAACATTCAGGGCGATGAACCGTTTATTGACCCTGCGCAAATCCAGGCTCTCAAACGCTGCTTTGATCGTCCAGGCACACACATTGCCACCCTTGTGCGCCGTTTTGATCGGGCTGCGGGGTTAGATGCTCTCAAGAATCCGAATACACCCAAGGTGGTGCTCGACGATGCCGGTCGCGCCCTCTACTTCTCGCGCAGTATTATACCATACGTGCGCGGCTCCGAGGAATCTGAATGGCCCTCGCGCACACAATATTTTACACACGTGGGCATTTACGCCTTTCGCGCCGACACGCTCGCCGAGGTGGTCAACCTGCCTCAGAGCTCGCTCGAACTCGCCGAAAGCCTTGAACAACTGCGCTGGCTGCAGGCCGGTTATCAGATCCAGACAGCCGTTACAGATTCCCCTACCGTGGGCATAGACACACCCGAAGATTTGCAACGTGCCGAGCAATACCTCGCTCAGATTCAAGCAACTCCCGACCGCTCCACTCCTCCGCCGGTGGTGGAGTTTTCCGAAATCAATCTCGTGCCCGTCAATCGCGAGACTCTTGACAATGGGGTGAGCCTGGCGGTGCTGAACACAGGTGAGCAGGACATTTGCCGTGTGGAATTTTACCTCACCGGCGGCTTAATGGAAACTGACGACCCGGCCGCCATGAGCGTAATGGCCGAATGTATGCGCGAGCAGACTGCCGACTATTCCGGATCGGAAATTGCCGACATTATTGATTTCAATGGTGCGCGCCTGGGCACACGCCTCACCGACCACTTCACCGCCCTAAGCGTCCTTGTCCTCGAACAGCATTTACACGCTTTGCTCCCTGTCATAAATTCCATTTTGCTTCGGGCCGAATTTACCGAACGCACCGTGGAAACAGCCGCACGGCGTCTGGCAGCCTCGGCCGCCAACCGTCACGCTCAAGTGCTGTATCTGGCATCCACAGCAGCACGTCGGGCCGCTATGGGTGAAAATCATCCTTCAGCCAAGGTTCTCACCCCGGACGATTTCGCAACTGTTACAGTAGAACGTGTGCAAGCGTGCTACGACTCACTGAAAAACACTACGGTAAACGTGTTCCTCGGAGGCCGCTTCAGTGACGATTCGCTCCGGCAAGTTCGCGCTGTGGCCGCCGCACTCCCCCCGGCCAATCATGGTTCGCTCAATGTTATACCTGTAAATCCGGAACCGCCGTCTGTTCATGAAATTAATGTTCCCGATGCAGTGCAAGCAGCTGTATCAATGTCAATCCCCACTATAGGCCGCGAGCACCCCGACTACATTCCGTTACGCCTCACTGTAATGGCTCTCGGGGGATATTTCGGCAGCCGACTTATGACCAACATCCGCGAAGAAAAGGGATTGACTTACGGCATAAACGCTGCCCTTTACGGCAGTCGCGAGGGAGCCTATATACAAATCGACGCTCAATGCGATGCTACTTTTATTGAACAGGTAATCGCCGAAACCAAAGCCGAATTAACCAACCTCGCAGCCAATCCACCAAAAGACGACGAACTTCGCCGCCTGCGTATGCACGCATGGAGCGTGCTGGCTGCCAACACCGATTCCCCTTTAGGTCTGCTTGACTATTACACCACCCAGCTAAGCATCGGTACACCCTCCGACTATTTCGAGCGGCAACTACACGCCATTGCCGCCCTCACCCCCGAAATCATCGCCGACATGTCCCGCAAATATCTCACCTCCCCGATGTCGATAGTGATAGCTAAGTAACTCAACTTCCGCAAGTTCTTACAATAAAGTCACACACCATAACGCCTTGATTATTATTTAATTGTATGGAAAAATCTTTGCATCCCCTCGGGCAGGGGATGCAAAGATGAGAGGCGATTTTTGTCAACGTGTGTCCTTCCGGACGCAGATGCATAATCTTTGTCTTATATAATACTCATTTTTACGGTCGTTGTTACATTCATATCTAGAAATCCTTATTTAATTTTTAAATCAAAGAACATAAAACGAGTTTCTAACGGCTCATCGGGACTCAATTCCAGGAAAGCTCGCTCTTCGTGCTCGGCCTTATATAAAAGCTTAAAGCCATTCTTTTCATAAAAATGTAGAGTTTTTTCATTGTTGTATGCATCAACAACCAAGAATCTACACCCTGTTTTATTATCTTCTGAACGAAACCAATCCTTAACAAAATCAAGTATCTGACTCCCAATATTTAATCCCTTTCCCTGAAATTCAGATGAAACACCCAAACGCCCGATAAGAACCGCGGGGAAATTGAGACCTCGTTTTGCATTCGGAACCTTTCGCTGAATTCTATTCTTGGCAGATTTAGCTATATATTGCGACTTTATACTATCATTCGCCAAAGTAATCAATCCTACAATCTGACGAGTATTCTCAGAATTTACCCAAGCATAGGTCTTACCAAGTAATTCATTATCATATAAGAAGGCATCATTCGCAAAAAAATCGTCCAAATCTTTATCCCTACATGAAAAGGGCTGACAATAGGCTGCAACTTCCTCAGTATAAGGAAGTCTAACAGCCTCGGTATCCAGACAGTAACAGGATTTACTCTCCATCTGACTTTTTTAGTAGTTTAGAGAATAATTCACGCGAACGACGATCCATTTCACGTAACTGCGCTTCACGCTTAGGCGACAAGCGTGGTGTCGGTAATTTTCCGTTACGATTCGCTTCCTCAACGAAAGCCGCGGCTGATTCACCGGTAAGTACAGGTGACGAGTTGATAGACATTGCCATATTGAAATTTTTTATGGAATACAAATATACTACATATTAACAAATTATTCAATAAATTGTCTAAAAAATGCACCTTAGTGCCGCACGATTATGGAGCCGTTGGCTTGGCGGGTGGCGAGAATGAGCATTTCGGCAATCTGTACGTGGGCAGGAGCTGAGGCGGCATATACCACGGCATCGGCTATGTCCTCGGCTTGCAGAGCTTCGATACCGGTGTAGACCTTGGCCGCGCGCTCGCTATCGCCGTGGAAGCGCACTGTGCTGAACGGGGTTTCGACCAATCCGGGTTTGATCAGGGTGACGCGCAAGGGGGTGTCGACCAGATCAATGCGCAGCCCGTCGGTAATAGCCTTTACGGCTGCTTTGGTGGCGCAGTAAACGGCACCGCCGGCATAGGCAGCGTCGCCGGCCACGCTGCCTATATTAATAATGTGTCCTTTACCACGAGCCAGCATCAAGGGCACTATCGAACGGGTAACATCAAGCAGCCCCTTGATATTTGTATCCACCATAGTCGACCAATCTGAGGGATCACCCTCATATAGGGGTTCGAGCCCCAGTGCCAGGCCCGCGTTATTCACCAGCACATCAATATCGCGCCAGCCGTCGGGAAGGTTTTCGGGCAGACGGCGACATTGCTCGGGGTCGCATACATCAAGCGTGAGGGGGAGGCAGCTTGCTTCGCCAAACTCCCGGGCAAGCGCGTTGAGCACGTCGGTGCGACGGCCTGTTACAATCACACGATATCCAAAGTTGAGGAAGGCCCGGGCTGTGGCCAGGCCAATGCCGGAGGTTGCTCCGGTGATCAATGCTGTTTCTTTCATTTCAGGTGAGTTTTATCTGATGCAAAGTTACTAAAAAATCCTGTTAAACAGCTTCAACAACTGTTAATAAAAGGCAGCCAAAATTATCCTAATGCGAATAAAACCAAAAATTTGCAGTTATTAACGCGCAATAAACAATTATAAACGCCTTTCCGAGTTAATTTTGCACAGACTAATCCGAAAAATCATTATCCACATTTATGAAAATATGAAAAGTAAACTAATTCTCCTCTCTCTGACGCTGGTGGGTGCACTGAGTCTTAACGCTCAATGCACACCTGCCCGCGTAATATCTCAGGACGATTTTGTCCGCGCGGCCGAAAGCACTGTCAATGGTGTGGTATCGGTCAAGAGTTTTGCCACCCCTCGCCAGCAGCAGATGCCGCAGCAGGGATTTTTCAACGATCCCTTCTTCGAATACTTTTTCGGAGCGCCCCAGCAACGGCCGCGCCAGCAGGCTCCGGCCGAACAGCAGCAGGTGGGGCTCGGTTCTGGTGTCATCATATCTCAGGACGGCCTGATCGTGACAAATAATCACGTGATTGATGGTGCGGAACGCCTCGAAGTAACCCTTAACGATAACCGCAACTACCCGGCCGAGGTCGTCGGCTCCGATCCCGTGACAGACCTCGCCGTAATCCGCATTGACGCTCCCGACCTTCACGTAATTCCGATGGGCGACAGCGATGAGCTCCATGTGGGCGAATGGGTGCTCGCAGTGGGTAATCCCTTCGGCTTCACCTCAACTGTCACATCCGGTATCGTGAGTGCCAAGGCCCGTAATATCAGCACCACCACCAACACCCCCTCGTCGGGCGGCATTGAATCGTATATCCAGACCGATGCAGCCGTCAACCGTGGCAATTCCGGCGGTGCATTGGTAAACCTCGATGGCGAACTCGTGGGCATCAACACCGCTATCTATTCACAGACCGGCACATACGCCGGATGCTCGTTTGCCATCCCCACCAGCATAGTGCAGAAGGTGGTGGACGACATCTCGCGCTATGGCATGGTGCAGCGCGCCTTCCTGGGCATTACCTTTGCCGAACTCACACCCGAGCTTATCAAGAAGCAGGGCCTTAAGGATGTGACCCGCGGCATCTATGTAGCCGAAGTGCAGGACCGCACAGCTGCCCGCGAAGCCGGCCTGCGCACAGGCGATGTCATCCTCACCATCGACGGCAATATTGTATCGAGCACCGCAGCCCTTCAGGAAATAATGGCCAAACATAGCCCCGGTGATGTGGTGGAAATCGGATATATGCGCGACGGCAAACCCGCACAAGTGAGCGTAAAACTCCGCAACCGCAACGGTCAGACCGATGTGCTCACACCCCAGACAGCAATGGGTGTGCTTGGCGCAGTAATGACCCAGGCAGACGAAGCCACCTTGCGCAAATTAGAGATCTCGCGCGGTGTATCGGTAAACGTACAGCAGGGCGGACTGTTTGCCCAGGCAGGCATGCCCGACGGATTCGTTATCACGTCAATTAATAACACCCGCGTAGCCACCCCCGACGACATCGAGCAACTCTTCCAGGCCATTCGCAGCCAGCCCGACGGCACCGACAAGGTAATGTTCATCTCGGGTATCACCCCCGCCGGCCGTCCCGCATATTTCGCAATCGACCTCAACTGATCATCCCACTCCCTTAATAAAACGGAACCGCTCGCGGCTCCGTTTTTTTTATAAGAATATCTCCAACGACATAGCCACCGACTGTTTTAGTACTTTTTTCGACAATAATTCTAAAAATTCGTGTTCCATTATTAGGAAAAATTAAAACTAACGTTTATCTTTGCAGGTGAATATTGCATATCACTCGCGTAGTGCCGAATTGGATTGCGTGGAGGGTGCAGGTATCGTTTTTGCAAAAAATATTACAAGAGCGTTTATCAACACTTGTTCTCGGCTTCTTGAAATGTGGCCTACTCAGATGCCAATGTGTAACGGACTCAAGAAACAGGACGGGTTGCGAATACAGACTCTAACACTCTTTTCTATTAATCTAATGCCTACGAGGGAGTCAGTCGGTGAAGACATCAGTTATGTTAAAAGTGCATCGTTTTTTATTTATTCTGATCGGAGGGTCTGCGTCACTCTCCGGCTTTGCACGCGATTTTAAATACGCTTACGAAGGCCAAACCTTAACCTACACGGTAATTGATGAGCAATCCAAGACCTGTAAAATAAAGGATGGCGATTATTATATGGCCGGGAATAACATTAGTGGCACACTTACAATCCCCGAAATTGCAAAAGATGGCGACGCAGAATATACCGTCACCTCTATCGGGTCGTCGGCTTTCAAGAATTGCACCGGATTGACCTCGGTTGAAATTTCCAATTCAGTCACCTCAATCGGCGCGTGGGCTTTCACAGGTTGCAGCGATCTGACCTATATTTACTGTATGTCAACAACCCCACCTTCTGCGGAATTATACACCTTTGACAAAAAAACGTATCAGACCGGCCGTCTGATAGTGCCTCAGGAATCGATTGATGTGTATAAAGAAACGGAAGTATGGAGGTATTTCACAAATATAGAACATAAGATTCTTATAACTTCACTGTCGCTGGATATGCAGTCTTATAAAACCGAGGTCGGCTCACAGTTTCACTTAATGGCCATTGTATTGCCCCATAATGCCACGTATCAGATACTGGAATGGTCATCCAGCGATGTGAATGTCGCAACAGTTGACAGCAACGGATTAGTGAAGGTGCTGGAAGCGGGCAAATGTACTATTTCAGCACGTACGACCGATGGTTCCGACTTATCAGCTCAGTGTGTGCTCCAAATAAATTCGGATGTCGACTGTGTTGAGATTGATGAAGCTGAAGGAGAGATTCAGATATTCAATTTAAACGGTATCTTCATATCGAACTCTACCGAAGATCTGGCTCCTGGATTCTACATCGTGCGTCATGGCAATTCTATGCAGAAAATTGTGGTGAAGTAAAAAAACATTTACTTAAAGAATCCAGAAAGCGCTTCCCGATGGCCGGGAGGCGCTTTTTTCACCTGCTTTGTCTAATATCCAAATTCTTCAAGCCATTTTTCAAGAATGGGAATCGATACGGCCGGGCCGCAGGAGGCTGCTCTTTAAGGAGGCTCAATAGCCGGTTTTCGACGAAAGAATTTACCGGTGGTGGTTTTTACCGATTATTTTCGTACCTTTGCAAAAAATTTGTTTCGCACATATATATAACTATTCTATCTCGAAATCAAATGGCAAAAATCGGCTCGGTTAAGACCCCCGTGGGATGCAAAGCCCTGCTGCTCGGAAGCGGCGAACTTGGCAAAGAAGTGGCAATCGAACTGCAACGCTACGGCGTGGAAGTGATAGCCTGCGATAAATATCCCGGCGCACCCGCTATGCAGGTGGCTCATCGCGACTATGTTTTCAATATGCTCGACCCCGAGGAGCTAACACGCGTCGTTAAGGCTGAACGCCCCGATCATATCATTCCGGAAGTGGAAGCTATAGCCACACCCGCACTCGTGGAGCTGGAAAAGGAGGGTTATAACGTAACTCCCACCGCCCGCGCCGCTTATCTTACTATGAATCGCGAGGGTATCCGCCGTCTGGCCGCCGAGGAGCTGGGGCTGCCCACATCGCCCTATCGTTTCGCCGATACATACGAGGATTTCCGTGCCGCGATTGATGCTGTGGGTATCCCTTGCGTGGTGAAGCCGGTGATGAGTTCGTCGGGCCACGGCCAGAAAACCATACGCGACGCTGCTCAGATTGATGAAGCATGGCACATAGCTCAGGAAGGCGGTCGTGCCGGCGCCGGTCGCGTAATCGTTGAGGGATTTGTAGATTTCGACTACGAAATCACGCTGCTCACCGTCCGCTCAATCAGCGGCACTACTTTCTGCGAACCCATCGGCCACATTCAGGTCGAGGGCGACTATCGCCAGTCGTGGCAGCCACAGCCTATGGCACCCGTGGCCATTGAAAAGGCACGCGAGATAGCCCGCAAGATCACCGATGCCCTGGGCGGTTATGGTATCTTTGGCGTAGAGCTGTTCATCAAGGGCGACGACGTTATATTCTCGGAAGTGTCACCCCGCCCCCACGATACCGGTATGGTTACAATGATTTCGCAGGACCAGAGCGAATTTGCCCTGCATGCCCGTGCCCTGCTCGGGCTGCCCGTACCCTCGATTCGTTTCTATGGTCCGTCGGCTTCGATGGCTGTGGTGGTAGAGGGCGACACCGACAAAATCGAAATGGATTGCCTTGATCAGGTGCTTGCCGAGGACGGGGTGCAGATGCGCATTTTCGGTAAACCCGAAATCAAGGGTCACCGCCGCATGGGCGTGATTCTGGCCACAGCCGATACCCTGGACGAAGCCCGCGCCAAAGCGCAACGTGCATACGACAAACTCAAAGTAAACGTGCTCCCCCGATGACCGACCAACGCATTACCCTGATGTTCAAGGTAGAGGATACCGCTCGCGCCGACCTCGCCCTCACCCCCTCGCGGTCTTATTACCGATTCGCCACCGAAGGCTCCATTGAGGATGGCGAGCTCGGTGCCGTTGATAATTTCGACACCGTGATGGCCGAGGTGATCAATGCCGCAATGCCTCGCGAGGGCGAGACTCCCCTACCCTCGGATGTCAAATTCCAGCTTTTCGTCAACAATCGTCTTGCTCCCGAGCCGCCAACCGAACAGGCACTGCGCAGGGTGGTGGCCGCGGTGTTTCCGCTCCACGAGGAATTTGCCTTTCTGAAAGGATTTACGGGTAATTGACTTATACGAGACCGTCCGGATTCGTCCGACGGTCTCTTTTCATATATTATAGTACCGAAGTTTGAAAAAAAATGCGTACCTTTGCACGGTCTTTCCAAAAATAAGGCCGGCTAACGATTAAAACCAATCAATCGCATGCGAGAAACCAAGCGCGCCACCTTGATTCTGGAGGATGGCACCCGATTCGAAGGCCGTTCGTTCGGCTACGAGGCTCCTACTGCCGGAGAAGTTGTATTCAATACGGCTATGACCGGCTATCCCGAAAGCCTCACTGACCCCTCATACGAGGGGCAGATCCTGGTAACAACTTTTCCACTGTTAGGCAACTATGGCGTGCCCCCCAAGGGTGGACGCCCCGACCTGAGCGACCATTACGAAGGCTCGCGAATCCATTGCAAGGCTATCATCGCTCAGGATTATGCCTGGGAATGTTCCCACTGGCTGGCCGACCGCACTTTGGCCGATTGGCTTAAAGAAGAAAAAATACCCGGCATTTACGGCATTGACACACGCGCCCTCACCAAACATCTGCGCGAACGCGGTTCGATGCTCGGAAAGATTGTCTTCGAGGGTGATAATCCCGACGATACTCCCTGGTACGACCCCAATCAGGAAAACCTGATAGCAATGACTTCCTGCACCGAGGTCAAGGAATACGGCCCCGAGGATGGCCCTCGCGTGGTGCTGGTGGATTGTGGAATCAAGCATAACATTATACGTTGTCTGGCGGCTCGCGGTGTGCGCGTGATACGCGTTCCCTGGGATTATGATTTCAACTCGCTGGAATACGACGGCCTTTTCATTTCCAACGGCCCCGGCAACCCGGATTTCGCCGAGAAAACCGTTGAGAATATCCGCCGCGCAATGCAGGCCGACAAACCCATCTGCGGCATCTGCATGGGCAACCAACTGCTCGCAAAAGCTGCCGGTGCCACCACATATAAGCTCAAATACGGCCACCGTAGCCACAACCAGCCGGTGCGCCGCGCCCACACCAACAATTGCTATATCACATCGCAAAACCACGGCTTCGCCGTCGACTCCACTACCCTTCCCGACGATTGGGAACCGCTCTTCATCAATATGAACGACGGCACCAACGAGGGTATCAGACACCTCTCGAAACCCTGGTTCTCGGCACAGTTCCACCCCGAGGCTTCCAGCGGTCCGCGCGACACCGAGTTTTTCTTTGACGAATTCATCAGCTATCTTAAAAAATAACACACCGCTCCATAAGTTATGAACAAAGACGAATCTATCAAGAAAGTATTGCTGCTGGGAAGCGGTGCGTTGAAAATCGGCGAGGCCGGCGAATTCGACTATTCGGGTGCGCAGGCGCTCAAGGCCATGAAGGAGGAGGGCATCACAACGGTGCTCATCAACCCCAACATTGCCACAGTGCAGACCTCCGAGGGCTTTGCCGACAAAATTTACTTCCTGCCTGTAACACCCGAATTTGTAGAGCGTGTTATAGAAAAGGAACGCCCCGACGGTATTCTGCTCGCATTCGGCGGACAGACCGCACTGAACTGCGGCGTGGAACTATACCGCACCGGTGTGCTCGAACGCTATGGTGTAAAGGTGCTTGGCACCCCGGTGCGCGCTATCATCGACACCGAGGACCGCGAACTTTTTGTTGAAAAGCTCGACCAGATCAACGTCAAGACCATCAAGAGCCGAGCCGCTTCAGATGTAGAGACCTCGCTGGAAATCGCTGAAAACCTCGGCTATCCCGTGATTGTCCGTGCCGCATACGCGCTGGGCGGTCTGGGCAGCGGATTCTGCGAAAACGCCGACGAGCTCCGCGCCCTGGTGGAAAAAGCATTGGCTTTCTCGCCTCAGGTACTCATCGAAAAATCGCTTAAAGGCTGGAAGGAAGTGGAATACGAAGTGGTGCGCGACCGTTTCGACAATTGCATCACCGTCTGCAATATGGAGAACTTTGATCCCCTGGGCATCCACACCGGCGAATCAATCGTAGTAGCGCCCTCGCAGACCCTCAGCAACGACGACTATCACAAACTGCGCTCGTTGGCTATCAAGATCATACGCCACATTGGTATCGTGGGCGAATGTAACGTACAGTATGCTTACGATCCCGCTTCGATGGACTATCGCGTAATCGAGGTCAATGCTCGTCTGAGCCGTTCGTCGGCTCTGGCTTCCAAGGCCACCGGTTATCCTTTGGCTTTCGTAGCTGCAAAACTCGGCCTGGGATACGGCCTATTCGATCTCAAAAACTCTGTGACACAATCGACATCAGCGTTTTTTGAACCCGCGCTCGACTATGTTGTGGTAAAGATACCCCGCTGGGACCTCGGCAAATTCCACGGCGTAAACCGCGAAATCGGTTCTTCGATGAAATCTGTCGGCGAGGTTATGTCGATCGGCCGCACATTCGAGGAAGCCTTCCAGAAAGGTCTGCGTATGATCGGCCAGGGTATGCACGGCTTTGTCGACAACAAAGAAATTAAGATCGACGACCTTGACCACGCCCTCAAATCACCCACCGACAAGCGTGTTTTCGCACTCGCTGAAGCATTCTCGCGCGGATATTCCGTGGACCGTATTCACGAACTCACAAAAATCGACCGTTGGTTTCTCTATAAACTCCGGAATATAGTAGCCACCTCCGACGAACTTTCGCAATATTCTATCCTTGCCGACGTACCCGCCGACCTCATCCGTCAGGCCAAGCAGCAGGGATTCAGCGACTTCCAGATTGCCCGCTCGGTGCTTAAGGATCGTATGACTGACTCGCAGGCCGCCCTGCTCGAGGTGCGCGACCGCCGCAAAGCCCTGGGTATCACCCCCGTGGTGAAGCAAATTGACACCCTGGCAGCCGAATATCCCGCTATGACAAACTACCTCTACCTCACCTATAACGGCTCGCAGAACGATGTAGACTATCTGGGCGACCACCGCAGCGTTGTGGTGCTCGGGTCGGGTGCTTATCGCATCGGCTCATCGGTGGAATTCGACTGGTGTTCGGTAAACGCGCTTATGACAGTGAAGAAAGAAGGCTGGCGCTCGGTGATGATCAACTATAACCCCGAAACCGTATCGACCGACTACGATGCCTGCGACCGTCTGTATTTCGACGAACTCACCTTCGAGCGCGTGATGGATATTCTGGAACTCGAAAATCCTCACGGCGTGATTCTGAGCGTAGGCGGTCAGATTCCCAACAACCTGGCAACACGTCTGGCCGATCAGCAGGTGAACATCCTGGGCACCTCGGCAGCCTCAATCGACAACGCTGAAGATCGTCATAAATTCTCGGCGATGCTTGACCGTCTGGGTATCGACCAACCCCGCTGGCGCGAGCTGTCGTCAATGGACGACATCCGGGAATTTGTTGATGAAGTCGGTTTCCCGGTGCTTGTTCGTCCCTCCTACGTGCTTTCGGGCGCAGCAATGAATGTGTGCTCAAACCCCGACGAACTTGTTCGCTTCCTGCGTCTGGCCGCTAATGTCAGCAAGCAACATCCTGTGGTGGTAACCGAATTTATTCAGGACGCCAAAGAAATCGAAATGGATGCCGTGGCACGCAATGGCGAAATCAAAGCATACGCAATTTCTGAGCATATTGAATATGCCGGCGTTCACTCGGGCGACGCCACAATCCAGTTCCCGCCACAGAAACTATACGTCGAGACCATGCGCCGCATCAAAAAAGTAGGTGCCCGCATCGCCGCCGCCCTCAATATCTCGGGTCCGTTCAACATCCAGTTCCTTGCCAAAGACAACGACATCAAGGTGATTGAATGTAACCTGCGAGCCTCGCGCTCATTCCCCTTTGTGTCAAAAGTGCTGAAAATCAACTTTATCGACCTCGCTACACGCATCATGCTCGGCGAAGACGTCGAAAAACCCGCCAAGAGCGCCTTCGACCTCGATTATGTGGGTATCAAGGCTTCGCAGTTCTCGTTCTCGCGTCTGCAAGGCGCCGACCCTGTGCTCGGTGTGGATATGTCCTCGACGGGCGAAGTTGGCACTCTGGGCGAAATGACCTCAGAAGCCGTGCTGAAATCGCTTCTCTCTGTGGGTCAACGCATTCCCCAGAAGGGTGTAATGCTCAGTTGTGGCAACGCCAAGCATAAAGCAGCCATGCTCGATGCCGCCCGCCTGCTGGATAAGCGCGGATTCAAACTCTATGCTACCACCGGCACCCACCGGTTCCTGGCCGATAACGGTGTGAAATCTACCGAGGTATTCAAGCCATCTGAACCCGACAAACATCCCCAGGCACTCGAAATCCTGCACAACCACGATGTGGATCTTGTGGTGAACATCCCCCGCGACCTCTCATCTGATGAAATCAGCAACGGATATCGCATACGTCGTGCGGCTATCGACCTCAACATCCCCCTGCTCACCAACGCCCGCCTTGCATCCGCATTCATCCGGGCCTTCACGAGCCTGACCCCCGACACAGTCGAAATCAAAAGCTGGGATGAATATTGATTAAGATACATATATATAAGGGCGCTGAGACATAAAATCTCAGCGCCCTTATTATTTGGAATAAATTTACAATAAGGTATAAATAGCGTCCGATATTGACCGCAAATTCCAATCATATAGTATACTGATAATCAATATATCGTAGGGATGCAAAAATTTTGCGTCCACGGCCGGATGGTGACGAGCGTCCAAGCACCGGGAGCCACGCCGCTCTGCGTTCTAGCGGTCGGAAGACGAAAAAGCCGCTATTAAGGGCATAAAAGTGCTGGTTTAATGCGTTAGTTTTATTTGAAATTTCAAGTAGAATTAAGCAAAAATATCACTGTTCAGACTGCCAACATAGTCTTCCGACCGCTAGAACGCTCTGCGGTGTGGGGTGCGCGCCGAAGGGTGAAAACGAGGGTGACCGTCCGGCAGTTCCGGCACCACGGAGTGGCGCCGCTCCAGGTGCTGACGCCGCGCCACTGGACGGTGGCCTTATGACGCTCTGCAATCAGCCATTATACATTTTATACAGGTCAAAAATAAGGGGGCTGATCCATCGCGGACGGCCCCCTTCATCATCCAATAAAGTGAGTATCTCTTGGTAAGAGATACTCACTTGCTGACAAAGGTACAAAATTTCCCCGACATACATCTAATTATCAGCTAAAAAAATGAATTTTCATTTTTTTGGCCACCTACGTTTCAATTTATTCGAGAGGTCAAAGTCAGAATTGTTTAGAGAATCAATAAACGGATATGGTTATATCGTTGATTTTCAAGTTCCCTTTTTACTTAAGTATCTCTTACCAAGAGAGCGTAACAATTAAAACCAATTCACATTTTTATAATGAAACGTTTCTTTTCTCTTACTCTAATATTCTTCCTCGCTGTCGCCGCTGCAATGGCTGCCGGTGGTGGTGCCGGTAAGAATGTTAAATGGAATCTAAAAGATGGTGTTCTCACCTTTACAGGTTCCGGACCTATGAAAAACTTTGGCAAGGATCGCCCCTTCCGCGAAGATCTGGTGCGTCAGGTGGTGATTGGCGAGGGTATTACCTCTGTCGGCAACAATACTTTCCGCGATTGCGCTAATCTGCTCGCGGTCGAACTCCCCGGTTCACTCGCCGAGATTGGCAAAAACGCCTTCACCAATTGTGTGAGTCTGGGTGATATCCGTATTCCCTACGGAGTGATCTCTATCGGTGATGAAGCATTCAAGAATTGTGAACTATTCCTTGAAATCGATCTGCCAAGAACAGTAAAAAGCATTGGTAAAGAAGCCTTTGCCGGTTGCCCCAATATGACATTCGCACGCCTTTCGCAGGGGTTGGAATTTATTGGCAACGATGCTTTTAAAGATTGCAAACTGTTGGCTGACCTTTCCGACCTGCCCTCATACGTGGATGTCAACTCGGCCTACCGCTACGGCTTCAACCGTCTGGCCGTCAAGAAATGTTGGGATCGCAAGGAGGAAATAGCTGCAAAATTCGGAAACGCATCCGGCACCGAAATCCAGAAATCCGCAACTTCCACTGCCGAAGTTGAACCCTCTGACGTGGATATCGATATTCCATTTACCGGCATCTCTAACCCCAACACTTTTGTGGTAATAATAACCAACGAAAACTATGGCAAGCTGGCCAATGTGCCCTTTGCGCTTAATGACGGCAATACCTTTGCCCTGTATTGCAAACGCACCTTGGGTGTACCCGAAAAAAATATCCTGCAATTCAACGATGCAACCTACGGCTCAATGAAAGCGGCATTCTCAGACCTTCGCCTTATCAACGATGTGGTTGGCGACGATATGAAGGTGATATTCTACTACGCCGGCCACGGCGCACCCGACGATGCCACCCTTGACCCCTATCTGGTGCCGGTGGATGCCGGACGTGTAAACAAGGATGTCTGCGTGCCCCTCGCTTCAATCTACGGTGAACTCGGCTCAATGAACCTGCGCTCGGCCACAGTGTTCCTTGATGCCTGCTTCAGCGGCGCTACTCGCGACGGATCGATGGTTGTGGCTGCGCGTGGCATAGCGCGCGTGCCCAAAAAGCAGGGCCTGACGGGTAAGATTGCCGTGTTCAGCGCCACCAGCGAAGATCAAACCGCACTGCCTTACAGCGAAAAAGGTCACGGTATGTTCACATACTTCTTGCTCAAACACCTCCAGGAAACCAAAGGCAACGTATCGCTCGTTGATCTCAAAGATTATATTCACAGCAACGTGAGCCGCAACTCCACCATCGTCAACCGCAAGGATCAGACTCCCACGGTTCTAACATCTCCCGCGGCTTCAAGCGAATGGGACAGCTGGAAACTTATTGATTGATAAATTTTAAAACCAATCTGATATGAAAAAACTTTTACTGGCTATTGTGGCCGCGCTGGCTTGCCTGGGTATGCAGGCACAGAATGCCAACCGCACCGGTTTCTTCATTGAAGCCGCCGTGGGTGGCACCACCGGCTCCTCGCCCCGCGTCGCACTATCTTATGACGGCTCAACGGTGTCGCAATATTTTGCATCGGGAGCCTCGTTCAACATTTCGTTCGGTCCACGTATGCGCACATCCAATCACGTGGCATTCGATCTCCGCTTCGAGGTGCAGTCACCGTTTAGCTATGTATCCTCGGTTCCTGTGCTGAAATTTATGCCGGCCGTGCGCTACACCTCTAAAGAAATCTTCGGCAATATGAGTATATATGCCACAGTGGGTGTCGGCGGCGCCATCAGTGCCGGTTATAAGAGTTTTTATTCCGAATGGAATTGGGCAAACGATACGAATTCACATTATGGCTATTTTAACCAAATTCTTAATGCTGACGGCGAAAAGGTAAAACTGACCCTTGGCGATTCAGATCCCGCGGTGGCCGCCGGTGTGTCATACACCATAAATGTGGGTCTTAACATCACCAGCCATTTCTATGCCGGCCTAATGTGGGATGCACAGTATATGTTCAGCCAGCCCGGCAAGGATGGCAAAGACACCTGCCACTGGGGAATGACAGGCGTGCAGATCGGTTATCGTTTCTAACTTTTAAAGATTCAGAACAAATGAAATTCAAAAATATATTGATATGCGCCCTGGCAGCCTTTAGTCTTGCCTCCTGCGCCGACGAAGGACCCGATGTGGTGACTAATGTAGAAATATCTGCCACTACCACAACCGTCACGTCCACTACGGTTGCCCTGCGTCTCACCGTACCTAAAACAACCTCAAACGACCTCTTTAATATTCCATACCAAATTATGGACGCTTATCTGAAGGATGAAAGTTCGTCGGAAGGGATGATGTATCGCACCTCTGTTTATTACATACCTTCGGAAAATCCTGAAAATTACGCCGATGTACTTTTCTCCGGGCTTAAACCATCCACAAAATATACACTATACGTCGAAATCAGAGACGTTTATCCTTCAGACGAGCTGCCATTGGATGGTGCCACTATCCAAGTACCCGGTTATACTGTTACGACCACTCCAGCAGGAGATTACGCTGGTTTGGGAATCGCAGAACTTACCGTGGATTACGCGATGTTTGAACAAGCGGTGGTTGAAATCACCCTTCCGGATGGTGTCTTCACAGATTATAATGAAAGCGTGATACAGGTTTCCACGGAGGCTAATTTCTTGACTTACAACACGATCATACCCTATCAAAGCTCTGAATTTGGACGTGTAGAATATGATGTAAACGACATAACTGGCAAAGCCCGTTTTATCGTTTACCTTAACGAACTCACAGAGGGGTGTCACTATTATATACGCGTTGCAGGCAAATTCTATTTAAAAAATGGTTACAATACGGAATATATCGACGGCCTTGACATAATAAACGGCGGTGCCGATGGTTTCACATTTCCCACCATGCAGCAACTGCCAAAAGTCGGAACAGTAGAACTGATCGTCTCCCAAACTAATATCGATTATACGACTATCGACTTCGTATTTCCCAAAGGTATGGAGTATTGGGACCGCTATTATTGTGGACATATTGTAATCAGCACTGATCCCGATTTCAATACCATCACCGACATTCGGGAATGCGAATCGTATTACTCCACCGTCATTGGAGGTCTGACTCCGGCCACCACCTACTACGTGCGTCTTTACAGCTCTTTCACCATCGAAAATCAGTATGGTGAATCGGAAATCGTATCCGGCTATGTTGAGACCGACCCGAAATCGTTTACAACTTTAGAGTAATTCCTGATGCTGAAATTTAAGTCAATTTTGACAGCACTGGCCCTCATCGGGGCCGGTGCTTTTGCGCTTGAGGCCGCACCTCCGGGAAAGGATGTCAAGGGCCAATATGAATATTATGTGCCACGCCACATTTCGCGAAATCAAGCCGAACAGATTGCTCTGGAACGCGCTATGATCGAGGCCGTAGCTCGCGAATTTGGCACCGCACTGAATATGACCACCCATCTGGATATGCGTTCAAGCCGCAATGGTGAGAGCGAGGATTTCTATCAATCGGCCTCTACCCTGGTAAAAGGCGAGTGGATCGAGACCACCGAACAGCCGAAATTCGGCATACGTCTTGACGGCGATGACATTGTGGTGACCTGCGAGGTGCGTGGCCGCGCTCGAGCCCTCAACCGCGCCCAGGCGCAGCTCGATGTCCACGTGCTGCGAAACTCAACTTCCGACGATGCCGAAACAAACGCATTTCTTGATGGCGACAAGCTCTTCCTCTCATTCACATCGCCCGTGAGCGGCTATCTCACAGTGTATCTTGAGGGTGAGGACAAGACCGTCTTCCGTATGTTGCCGTTCTATGCCGAAAAAAAATCCACCACCCCGGTCGAGGCAAACACCCGATACGTGTTTTTTGCCAGCACCGAGGGCGATGCCGAACAATATCAGATGACCTCTGACGGCACCGAGCATAACACTCTTTACATTATATTCTCTCCAAACGAATACATAAAACCGGTCGACCGTTCGGGCAAGGAGGAAGAATCTCTGCGCCAACTTTCGACCGGTGATTTCCGTAAATGGATTCAGAAATCGCAAAGTCTTGACGACCAGCTTCAGGTAGTGGTTAAGCCTATCGTAATTACAAAGCCGATAGTGGATTAACCACCCGGGCGTTACACCACTTCTGTGACCAATGCCGCAGAGGGAAGCACTACGTCGCTCAGCGGACGTATCTTTTCCTCTGCGTTTGTTGTACTTATACCTATCACCAGGGCCCCGGCAGCACGACCGGCCCTGAGCCCGGCAAGCGAATCTTCAACCACGGCGCAATGCTCCGGCTCGATACCCAAACGCGAGGCCGCCAGCAGATAACCCTGAGGCGAGGGCTTTGATTCGGTGACGTCCTCATCTGTAACTATGGTATCGGCCAGTGTTTCAAGTTCGGGAATGGCACTGAACAGCGATGCCATCTTGCGGCGATTGCTTGAGGTCACGATGGCTGTGCGCACCCCGCGGCGGCGCAATTCACGCAACATAGGAATCACCCCGTCGAATGTTTCATATACCATTTCACGCTCCTGACGTTTAAGCAACTCGTGGATTTTATCCTGAACTTCGGCATCAGGGAAATAACGGTCTAAAATATCTGTAAGGGTCGTACCCTTGATTGCCGTGGCAAAATTGGGCACACCGGTGGGATAGATGCGCTCCACATCATCCCAAAATCGGGTGTAGATGCCCTCGGTGTCCACCAGCACACCGTCGAGATCAAACAGCACCGCGCGTATATCTTTTTTCTTATCCATAGGGTTTCAATATTTTTGCAAAGTTAGCTAAAAATTTCATTCCACTGAACAATTGCCGCCCGGTGAATGTTTTTTAAGTACAGCAAACAAAAAATACTAACCCCTCTAAAATACATTACTATTATGAATAAAGGTCTCTCAGTAGCAGTAGCAGCCGTAGGTGGCGCTCTCGTAGGCGGTGCTATCGCCCTTCTCTTCGCTCCCCAGAAAGGTTCGCGTACACGTCGCGACATCACTCGCTTTGTTAAGGACAACTGCCCCTTTGTAAAGGATACCAAGCAGATTGAAGAAATCGCCGACCGCATCGAAGATGCAATCGAAGACGCTGTTGACGGCGCAAAATCTAAAAAATAAAAATACAGCTGATTATGAATAAATTTGGTTATCTGCTTGCCGGTGCTGCAATCGGTGCTGTTGTCACAGCCCTCTTTACCCCCGATCGTGGTGAAGATCTCCGCGCACGTCTGAAGCTGCTCTTACAGAAACGTGGATTGTTGCCCTCTGACAACATTGACGAATTTGTGGATATGCTCGCAACCGAGATCGAAGAACAATCAGCTTCCGGAAAGTAATTCCACTCTCCCCAAAGTGCGGACCATTGACGTGCCGATGTAAGGTGTTATGCCATGCACCGGCCGTCCGCTCTTTTTCACGCTTTCAACTATTACTTATGTCAGATTCTAATTCATCAGGCTCATTTCAGGAATTTCTGAACACCCTGCGCCGCTACATAATGCTTCAGCTCGACTATGCCCGCCTGTCGGGTGCAGAAAAGCTCACCGTGCTGCTGTCCACCATTCTTTTCGGTGCCATGGTAATAATTTTCGGCACCATTATGCTGGTATTCATATCGATAGGTGTGGGACACCTGTTGGCTATGACTGTTGCGCCTTACGTTGCATACCTTTATGTGGCCGGATTCTATTTCCTGTTGTTCCTGTGTATCATAATTTTCCGGCGCCAGCTCTTCACAGATCCTATGGCACGCATGGTGAGCCGCATGTTTGTTAAACCGCCCAAACACTGAAACACCATGAAACAGATTGCAAAAACCGGACAACGCCGAAGCAACTGGCGTGGATACACCCTGGATGAATTAAAATACGAACGTATAGCCACCTTGGCGCGCATCGAAACCCAGGAAGAAGTAATCAGCGCGGAATACCAACGTATGCGCACAGGCAACGTCTTCCTGAGCCAAAACGTATTCTCACGAGTACTGACAATGATCAACTACACCGACTTTATGGTGTTAGGCTTCAAACTGGTGCGCAGCATCTTACCGCTATTCAGCAAAAAGAAATAACACTCCTCAGCCCGGAACATAAAGCGGATATTGGAAAACGAATCCAAAAATCGTCGGCAGATAACGTAATCGCATTATCTGCTGACGATTTTTGGATCTTTTTATTTGCATTTTTTTAGAACAATATGTAATTTTGCATTGTGGAGTTTAACCTAATCATTCATAATAAAATTCTATTGATGAAAAAAACATTCCTTACCCTACTTGCTTTGCTGGGCGGTGTATATGCATCCACGGCTGCTCTGACAGCATTGCATATACACACCTCTTCCCAGGGAATTATAACCCTGCTGCTTGACGACGAGCCGGTTCTGAATTTTAACGAAGACCGATCGATCACTATCGAAGTGCCTAACAATTCCGAATTTGAGCCCGTGAGCATTACTTTCGACGAAGTTGAATCGTGCGAATATGGCGACGTTACAGATTATAAAGAAGAATCCGTTGCATCACCCATCGCTCCCACATCCTCTGTCATAGTGAATTTCGATGCAGAAAATGTACGCTTTTCAGGCATAACCGAGACATTGGAAGCTGAAATTTATTCCGTATCAGGCATCAAAACACTTTCATTACCTGTGGCTGACGGTGAGGTTGTGCTCCACCGCGGCATACTCCCGCGCGGTGTTTACATTGTGCGTATAGGTACGTTTGTTACAAAAATCACATTTTAATCCTTCCTGATGCTATGAATATACTTAACATACTGCTGACCGCTACCGCCGCAGCCGCGGCATTGGCGGGGTTTGCCGAATCGGTGGAAGTGGTACAGATAAAATACTCCGACGGCGTCATCGACTATATTCCCGCCGACGAGATAGCCAAAATCTCCATAACCAAAGGTATCGACGCCCAAAGCCCCGTATTCTCCAAGGTAAACGATATGTACGACAACCTCAAGGCCTACGGACAGGTCAGCTATGATCATTACGATTTCGGTTATCCCGCAATCATGATGGCCCTGGATGCGCGCACCGAGGATGTCGTCGGACAAGCCGATGGATACAATCACTTCTCTGTGTGGACTAATTTCTCGCGAGGCAATCTATTACCGGTGTCCCTGATGTGGCAATACATGTATCCAACAATCGCCAAAGCCAACGATATAATATCGACAACGGAAGCCAACTCTGATGAAAATATGCTGATGCTTGCCCAAGCCCGGGCACTGCGTTCGTGGGCATATTGGAATCTGGTGCAGACTTACGCTAAGAATCCGGCACTGCATCCTGATGCCGAGGGCGTAATAATCCTGAACGGCAATTCAATCGACGGCTCATATCCGTTGAGCTCCCTCCGCGAGGTCTACGCCCGTATCATGGAGGATATCGACATTGCTGTAGATGATCTGGAATCAATCGAACTTACTGCCGCCAATCTCAACGTAGCCCAAGCCAAGCGATATATCGATCTGGCCACAGCTTACGGCCTGCGCGCACGATATAATCTCACCCAGCACCGGTATGACGAAGCCGCCACCGATGCACGGCGCGCTATCGAGGCATCGTCGGCGCGCCCGCTGCAGATGGCAGCCGCCGCTTATCCCGGCTTCAACGATGCCAAGCTTGGCAACTGGATGTGGAGTGTGATTCTGACACCTCAAGATCGCGCGGTGACCTCCGTTATTGTCAATTTCCCATCCATGATGTGTAACTTCTCGTATGGCTATACATCCGTGGGATGTATACGTGGCTGCGGCACCGATCTGCATAATTATCTTAAAAACAATGGAAACGACGTACGTCTTAACTGGTTTTTGGATTCTAACGGCCAGAGCAGCAACCTCACACGCAGCCAGCAGGCATACATAAACGAGGTGCTGTCAATGACAAACATACGCTGGGGCAACATCAAGTTTGACAGCTACATGAGCAAGGTTTCCACCGAGGAAAATGCAAACGACGTGCCTCTGATGCGCATTGAGGAAATGTATCTGATCGAGGCTGAAGGTCTGGCTATGTCCGGCAACACCTCCCGGGCTCTTGATCTTCTCAATACGTTTGTGCGCACATATCGCAATCCTGACTACGAATTTACCTCTACCACCGCCTCAGATATCCAGCAGGAGATTCTCTGGCAGCGTCGCGCCGAATTATGGGGTGAAGGCATCGTGTATTTCGACAAACTGCGTCTGGAACTTGGGGTTGACCGTTATAACGATGACAACTGGCCCGAATCACTCCGCTACCGTATCAGCGGCACGTCTCGCTGGATGCTCTTCAACCATACCATGTCCAGCCCCCTTGTCGAAGGCTTAGAAGAGTCTGCCATTGAATCTGCAAACCCCGTTCCCGGTTCAGACTGGAACGAATAATGACTGTCACACTCAAATATGCAACAGATTATGAAAAAATCAATATTACTGTCAGTACTGATACTGATTGCAGTGGTGGTGTGCGGTCGCAGCATCATCATGAAAATCGAAATGAAAGACGGCACAAACCGCTTTCTGGACACGGAACAGATCGACGAGTTCAATTTCCTCGTGCTTGATGAAATTCCTGAAAAACCGGTTGACCGTTATATTACCGAAGACCTGTACACCGGCGCCCTTTGGCTACACGATTCTACCTGCGTGTTCTCCGGCACCGACCGCAACGTACTTGTCACCGATCGATATATACCAAACGATCCCATCGAACACGAATACACCATCTACGGCTGGGGCAACAATTGTCGTAAAATCAAGTTTTACCTTGACGAAGGAAATAATCTGAGAGTACCCTGCCAATCAACAGGATTCTCGCATCCAACATATGGCCCGATCTGGGTTGCCGACTTTAACCACTATTACTCCGAGGTTAATTTCAAACCTGTTCACGACGCACGTAAATGCAGCTTTGATGGATCATATTTCAATCTTTACCTTGTCTACTATGCCCCTGAATATAACGATGGTACAGAATTTGCTCAGACAGCAACAGAAACAATCCTCAGTCCTAATGCCCAATGTATGACCCTATCGGCATCCTTGCCGTCAAAAACAGGTGATGAGTTTGTTTGGGACATTACTTTGACTGATCGATTCGGATTCCTACGCTATGCTATGCTCGACTATGCGTGGATTACCGACGATTTTTATTCCTCTGACAAAGCAAACAATTTCATCGAGAATTTCCCCTCGAATGCCACCAAGATTGAATTCAACAATGGCATTGCCCACTTCACCGTAAAGAGTGATCGGCTTCAATCACAATGCCTATTCTTAGCTCATCTTTATGATAAGGACGGCATTATGCTTAACGAAAATGAAGCAGACCTATTCAGATACCCCATGGAATTATCAATGGGTCTCGAATTTGCTCCTGACCACGAAATCACGTGGGGCATGATGACTATGGATTTTATAAGTGCCGATTTTGTTGCTTACCTGTCCTACGTCGCTCCCGACGAAGCCGTCGGTGTTGAACGTCACCTTGTCCTGAACATGGAACCGCTCCGCGACATTTTCCCTAACTATGAATACAACATATACTTTCCCGAGGGAGTGACGCCCGACGAAAACGGCCATATACCCGTTTCTATACGCCCGCACGATACAGGTTATAAGTTGTATAGTACCGATAATCCTGATTTAACGATGTTTGTCGCTACTCAGGATCAGTTAGTGGAAAAATATGACTACACATTAGATGTACATCAATCTTATTACGACATAAACCGGAACGAACTGATGCTTTATAATGTGTATTACAGCGAAGATCCTTTACGATTCGTAAGCTTCGGCGACTCTCCCGATTTCTTCTCACCTGATCGTACACGCGACGACGCTCTCAGCACCCCGGTGGATGATGAGTGGGAAGCATACACCACCGGGCAGTTTATTGACGGCTGGATTTCTGCAAGATACACATATATTAATAATGAAGACGGCTCTACGGTTGATTATTCCGAATTACCATCTGATGTAGAAATTGAACGCAACAAGGAAAATCCATTCCTCTTCCGCATGAAAAATCCTTGGAGCTCACCTGAAAGCTTTGCTATGCAAATCGGTTTTAATTTAGCGCCCGAAAATGCCTATATAGTGATTGATTGCTCCGACCCCAATTTCGTTATAATTGATCCGCAATACTCCGGCTGCTCAATAACTATGTCGTCGGCAAGCAGTGATCTCACTAAAATTGAAATAGGCAACTATGCTTATATGTTGGGTGAAGAATTAGAGGACGGTTCTTTGGTTACCAAAGAACTTCTTATTGAAAAAGGGCTCAATACAACCTTCAAAGACGGCGTTGTATGCGTACCCAAAGGAGCATGTCTTTTTGGCTATGACGGCGTATTCGGGTATAAATGGGTCAATGATAAAAGCGAACCCATCGGAATGAGTTTGATATATCTGGGATCGCCGGATAACGATAAACAACTAAAGACCCGAAAATACACTGAGAAACTCGTCGCTACAATAAGTGAATATAAAATCGACATTGCCGAATCTGGAACTATCAAACGGCCCAATCTAATTCCCAAACCTCTTATCCCCCAAATTTTGAAATAAGCATTTCTCATTACTTTTAAGCAATTGGACCAATTAGACTCTCCCGGACTAATTGGTCTTATTGATTTTTTTGTGTAACTTTGCAGTCGGAATTACGAATTGCTCAACTATGACCGCTCGACGACATCTGACTCTGATTCTGAATCCCAAGTCGGGGACGCTCTCAAAAAAGGGTGTCGACCGCTGGGTGTCGCGCCATCTGCGCCGCCACGGATATAATGTGCACGTAGAGTTTACAAAAGCTCCGGGGCACGCTACCGTCCTGGCTCGCGAAGCCTCGGCACGTGGCGACTATGGGGTGCTGGTGTGCGGCGGCGACGGCACTGTCAACGAGGTTGCCTGCGGCCTTATCGGTTCTGATACAGCTATGGGAATTATCCCGGCCGGCTCAGGCAACGGGCTTGCGCGACATATCGGGATTCCAGTCGACATCAAGCAATCTATGCGTGTGGTGCTTGAGGATAACCCTCAGCAGTGTGACTACGGCACCGTGAATGGCCGACCGTTTTTCTGCACCTTCGGTATGGGATTTGACGCGGCTGTCAGCACTGCGTTTGCCCGGAAATCGCGTCGCGGTCTCAATTCCTACATCACCAGCGCGCTTGATGAATTCGTAAAATTCAAGCCTGATACCTACCGAATCACCTCCGGCGATCAGACCATCACAGAGCGTGCCTTTCTGGTTGTGGTGGCCAATGCCTCTCAGTATGGCAACAACGCATTTATCGCCCCGGCAGCAAGCATTCAGGACGGTCAGCTGGATGTTACCATAGTTCACGACGGCAAATTGCTTGATAAGGTATGGACGGGCGTGGAGCTGCTGGCAGGTGCTATCGGTAATCACGGCAAAATCCAGACTCTGCGCACCAATCACATCCGCATTACCCGCAAACACGCCGGCCCGGCACACATCGACGGCGAACCCATCGAAATGCCCGAAGAACTTGACGTGTTATGCCACCCGGGGCGCCTCAAGGTGTTTGTGCCGCGCCATAGCTACCGGATGATTCCCGTCATCACCCCGCTGTGGCTCACCCTGCGCGAATGGGGCATCGTGCTAACACGCCCGTTCCGCGCCATCAAATGATCACCAGCCGCCGCCCAGGGCTTTATAGAGCATAGCCTGAGCCAGGAAACGGTCGCGCACGGCGTTGGAGTAACTTATCTGCGCATCAAAATAGCGGCGCTGTGCGTCAAGTACATCCAGATAATTTATTGACCCGCCGATATATTGCTTATTAGCAAGCGATACATATTTATATGCGGCATCGCGCAATTCGCGGCGGCGTTCCGCTGTCTGGCGTGCCGAGCTGTAAGCTGTCACGGCATTGCTCACCTCGGTAAAGGCGGCTATCACAGCCTTTTCATAGCCCAGCCGTGCCTGGTCGTATGCTGCTATCGACGAACGGTAGCGGCGACGGTTGCGCCCGAAATCAAATATCGTGCCGGTAATATTTCCCAAAAGATATGAGAATGGCGAATGGAAGAAATGTGCAAATTCCTCGTTTTCCCATCCCCCGGTCAGGGCTATGCGCAGTTTGGGAAACTGATTGCTGTAAGCCACCCCGCAAGCAGCCATAGCCGCTTTGAGCCGCTGTTCTGCAGCCTGAATGTCAGGGCGACGTTCAAGCAGCTGCGAGGGCACTCCCAAGGGGAGGCTGTCGGGGAGCTCAGCGGCGATAGCTAATACGTTTGATGGCATATCGGTCATTTCGAGAGTGTCGGGGAATCGTCCCATAAGCAACGTGAGCGCGTTGCGGGCCAGCGATATACGGCGTTCCAGATCGGGAATCATCGCAGCCGTGGTGTTATATTCCACCATAGCCTGCTGGTATGTGAGTTCAGATGTCAGGCCGCCCTCAAAGCGCAGCTTGGCCTTATCAAGGGCCTCGCTGCGGGTGGTCATCGTGCGGTGGACGATACTAAGCTCACTCTGCAGAGCCACGAGGTTGAAATAGGCTGTGGCACATTCTGCAATCAATGTCATCTGCATAGCTCGCATATCATACTCGCTGGCGCGATATTCTGCAGCGGCTTTGCGGCGGCTCTGGGTCAGGCCACCCCATAGGTCAATTTCCCAGTTGAGGGTAGCCTTCAGGCTTATTTCGGGATCGGTTGAGTGCGCTTTGCCATAATAATCGTTGGTTTCGCGCGTCTCGCCAGCAATGCCGGTGATTGTGGGCATATAGTTTAGCTTCTGCACACCATAGAGCTGCGCGAGTTCCTCGACACGCGCGGCGGCTTTCAGGAAGTCGCGGTTATACTCCAGCGCTTCGGAAATTATATAGCGCAGGGTGGTGTCGGCATACACGTCCCACCATCTGAGGTCGGCTGCCGTAAGGGTGTCGGCCGGAGCACCGGGCACCACGCTCTGGGGCAGGTCGATCCGGGCACGGGTGAGGTTGCGCGTACCGCTGCATGAGGCGCCCACGCAGGCTGTCAGAATTATGACGGGAAATATGAGCGATTTCATTTGGTTGCTTTTTTAGATTTTTTGGCGGTCCATTTCTGCACCATTACAAAGAAGAACGGAACGAAAAGAATACCGACGGTGATAGCGGTTAACATTCCGAAGAATACACCGGTGCCAATATCGCGGCGCGCAGCCGAACCGGGCCCGGAGGCAAACACCAAGGGGAGCAATCCGAGCATGAATGCCAGCGAGGTCATCACGATAGGACGGAATCGCAGGCGGGCGGCATACACGGCGGCTTCGGTGGCTTTGAGTCCGCGATGCACCGCTTCCTGAGCAAATTCCACAATCAGAATGGCGTTTTTGGCCACAAGGCCCACCAGCATAACCAGCCCGATTTGGAAGTACACGTTATTTTCAAGTCCGGTGATCAGGATACCCAGGTAAGCCCCTACCCCGGCCACAGGGAGCGACAGGATAACAGCTGCCGGAATCGACCAACTCTCATACAGCGCGGCCAATACCAGAAATACAAACAACAGAGCCAGAGCGAGCACCACGCCGGTATTGCCGCTATTGTTGCGCTCCTGATACGACAGGCCGCTCCATTCCAGGCCTATCTGGTCGCCGTATGTTTCTGATACGAGGCGTTGCATGGCATCCATAGCCTGACCGGTGGAATATCCAGGGGCAGCATCGCCCGATATTGTGGCCGAATTGAACATATTGAAGCGCTGAATGGTGCCTGGACCGGTGGTATACCGACTTGTACCCAGGGCTGTTATGGGAATCATCGCCCCGCCTGAGCCGCGCACAAAGAACAGATTCAGGTTGTTACGGTTGGCGCGATAAGGAGCCTCGGCCTGGATATACACACGATATACGCGGTTGAACATATTGAAGTCGTTGATATACTGCGACCCGGTGAAGGCCTTCATCGTTGAAAATACGTCGGACATCGGCACGCCCAGAAGCTTGGCACGGTCGCGGTCCACATCGTAATAAAGCTGCGGTATATCCTTCTGTATCGACACTTGAAGATCAGCAAATTCGGGCATTTCGGCTGCTTTTGCAAGCAGCGAGTCGGCCGCTTCGCATAGCTGAGCGTAGGTTGTCTCGCCACGAGCTTCGAGCACCATTTCAAAGCCACCCGATGTGCCCAGACCGGGGATAATCGGTGGCGATGACACGTGCACATCGCTTTCGGGATATTTGTTGAGTTCGGCAAGCACACGGGCGCGGATTTCGCTTATATCGTGCGTCTGACGTTCTTCCCAGGATTTAAGAATTACCGTAAGGGTGGAGTGGGATTGGTTGGTGCCCACACGCGGCGACGAACCGGTGACGTTAAGCACATATTCCACATCAGGATCAGCCGACAGATATTCCATGGCGCGGTCTGTCACCTGGCGGGTGCGCTCGATGGTCGAGCCCTCGGGCAGCCCGAGTTCAATGGTGAAATACCCCTGATCTTCGGCCGACATGAAGCTCGTGGGAAGCATCCTGTTAAGCAGCCAGATGAGCACCAGAGCCATACCGAAGGCAAAGATCATGCGGCGCGGGTGACGGAAAGTCACGCCCACCTTGCGACAATAAAAGTTATTGCCCTTACGCAACCATAGGTTGATGAGTCGGAATATCTTTGCCTTGCGTTTGTGGCTTTCGGGGCGCAACAGTTTTGAGCACATCACCGGCGAGAGTGTCAGAGCCACCACCGTGGAGATCAACACCGACACGGCGATGGTGATGGTAAACTGGCGATAAAGCTGGCCTGTGATACCGGGCAGGAAGCTCACCGGCACAAACACCGCGCACAGAACCAGCGACATTGCCACGAGCGACGATCCGAGGTTGTCCATAGCGCGCTGCGTGGCCTCGAATGGCTGCAGGCGCTCTTTATTCATAATGCGGTCAACATTCTCCACCACCACAATGGCATCGTCCACCACTATACCGATAGCCAGAATAAGGCCGAGCAGGGTGAGCATATTCAGCGAGAATCCGAACACGAGCATCACGCCGAACGTACCGATCAGCGATATAGGCACGGCTATGATGGGAATGAGCGTGGCGCGCCAGTTCTGCAACGAAAGGAACACCACTAAGATTACCAGCAGCAGAGCCTCAAAGAAGGTGCGATATACGTGATGGATACTTTCAGATATGTAGGTGGTCATATCAAAAGGAATCTGATATGAGATGCCCTCGGGGAAGTTTTTGGATATTTCATCCATCGCCGCGCGGACGTTTTCGGCCACTTCCATAGCATTGGCACCGGGAAGCATCGTGATATTGAGCACAGCCGCATTGCCGCCATTGATACCGCTTTCGGTGGAATAAGTGGATGCTTCGAGCGACACACGGGCCACATCGCGCAGGCGAATCATCGAGCCGTTGGGATTAGCTCGCACCACAATGTCTTCAAATTCCTCGACGCTGGACAAGCGGCCACGTGCCACGATAGGCACCGTAACATCTATACCGTTGCTCGGGGTCTGACCCAACACACCGGCGGCACTTTCGCGGTTCTGATCCTTGAGTGCGTCCTGTATATCCTTTACGGTGAGTCCCATATCTGCAAGCTTATCGGGCTGCAGCCATATCTGCATGGCATAATATCGGCCGCCGACATTGCTCACGGCTCCCACACCGGGGATACGGCGCAGAATATCAAGGACGTTGAGCGTGGCGTAGTTTGACAGATATATTTCGTCAAACTTAGGATCGTCGCTCATTATGGTTATAGTCATAAGACGTGTGGCGGTTTCTTTTTCCACCGATATACCGTTTTGCACCACCTCGGCCGGCAGGCGGCTCTCGGCCTTTTTGATACGGTTCTGGATGTCAACGGCAGCCAGCTCGGGGTCGACGTCGATGTCGAAAGTAACTCGCGCCGTGAAGCCGCCTGAATTGGAGCTGGATGATGCCATATATATCATGCCGGGCGTGCCGTTCAGCTCCTGTTCGATAGGTGTGGCCACAGCCTGGGTGACGGTGTTGGCATCAGCACCGGGATAACTCGCGCTCACCTTGACGATGGGCGGCACAATCTGGGGATATTGATCCACGGGCAACATCAGCAGACCGATGGTGCCTATAATGGTGATGACTATCGAAATTACGATAGAGAACACCGGATGGTTGAGGAAGAAATTCTGTTTCATCAGTCTTCGTCCTCCAGTTCGTTATCTTCGGGAATGGGATCTACCTTCTGGCCGTGTTTCACCTTCTGATAGCCATCAACAATGATTGTCTCGCCTTTGGCCAGGCCGCGCTCTATTATGGTGGAATTGGCCACGTCGGGACCAATCTCGACAAAACGTCGCTCGACAATGGAATCGGGTTTCACTACATATATATAAGCACCACCTTTTTCAATTTCGAGCGCCTTGGCCGGTACTGCAATCGCCGCCTCACGCACATCCATCAGAAGCTTCACCTTGGTAAACTCGCCCGGAAGCAGGGTGTGGTCGGGATTAGGCATTTCTGCACGCACGCTGAAGGTGCCTGTCTTGGGATCAACGCGGGGATCGGCGAAGTCAACCAATCCGCGCAGGGGATAAATTGAGCCGTCGGCCAGGGTTATGGTAACCGACGGATCCCAGTTGCGTTTCTCGTCGCGCTGGCCAAAGTTTACGTTGCGGGCTTTTGAGTTCAGGTAATCGAGCGAGGTCATAGAAAACTCGATCTGCACGGTATCGCTGTTAACGATTGTGGCCAAAAGAGTCTTTCCGGCCGAACCGACAAACGACCCCACATCGGCCTTGCGTTCCGATACATAACCTGAGATTGGAGCATCGACGCGGGTGCCTCCGAGATCCACCTGCGCTGCGGCAAGCTCGGCGCGGCATACCTCCACATCAGCCTTGGCGGTTTCGTATGCAGCTTCGGCATTGTCAAGGTCAAGACGCGATGCTGCGTTCTGTTCGTATAGCGGGCGAATGCGCTCCAGATCGCGTTCAGCTTTCTTCTCTATGGCAATTGCTCGGGTGAGTTTAGCCTTGGCTTTGTCGGCATTTGCTTTGTACAGACCCGGATCGATGCTGAAAAGCAACTGCCCCTTGCGCACAAACGTACCCTCGTCAAAATACATCTTTTGCAGGAAACCTTCAACGTGGGCATGGACCTCCACAAACTGACGGGCGCGTATGCGTCCCACATACTCGCCGTATATATTAATATCGTTGGTTTCTACCTGTTCCACTATCACCGGAGTCAAAGCAGCCTCGACAGGCTTTTTCTTAAGCAATATGGACAATAGCACCACACCACCTATAATGATTATAAGGGCTGGAATAACAAACTTCAACTTAAAAATCCGGCGCACGTCACCGGAATTGGTGGCCTTTTTGGTCATAGAACAAATGATGAATAAGGTATAGCTATAAGCACTTAACTATATAACGCAGAGAATGCAAATAACGTATATGCACGCGTTATCATACTATGTAACTGACAAGCGTGCAAAATGTTCGATGTCAGGCGATTTTTTTCCACCGATACTGTTACAAATCAAACACAGATAGCAGTCAGAACCATTACTGTTACACAGATGTAACAGAGATGTAACAAGTTGCTGTCAATTTATAATACTGATATTCAATACTTTAAAACTATAATCCAAGGAAATTTGCATCATTAACACTTATTAACGCTTAAAAACTTGACAATTCTAAATTCAGCACTAACTTTGCAATGTCATCAGACAAAAAACCACAAAAAATTACTCTTATGAAAAGCTCAAAATTCCAAAACAATCTCATGGCCCTGCAGGGCAATATGCTCAACTTTGCTTATATGCTCACATCCAATCGCGATGACGCATACGATTTGCTGCAGGACACAACTCTGAAAGCTCTCGACAACGAAGATAAGTATGCCGACAATACCAACTTTAAAGGTTGGGTATTCACAATCATGCGCAACATCTTCATCAACAACTATCGTCGCACCCAGCGTGCAGCCACTGTTGTTGATACCACTGAGAACCTCTATCACCTCAACATCTCACAGGATTCGGGTCTGGACGCTCCCGAAGAATCTTTCCACGCCGGTGAAATCACCGAAGCCATCGAAGCATTTGCCGACGAGTACCGCATCCCCTTCCAGATGCACGTGGCCGGTTATAAATACAACGAAATTGCCGAACACATGAACCTCCCCCTCGGCACCGTTAAAAGCCGCATCTTCTTTGCCCGCAAAAAACTCCAGGAACGCTTCTCGGATTATCGCTAACCCATATCCTGATTGGAATTAACGCTTTTCAGCGCGCGACCCACCAGTCGCGCGCTTTTTTTGTGGCAATAATCTCGTACCGTATGGGGTTCACAGTCCAGTGGAGTGACGCCGCTCCGCGGTGTCAGGCTCACGCCGGAGGTGATACCGCAATATTCTTTCAACACTTAATACATTGATTACTAACGATTTGTTTGAACGCACAGCCCGTACGTCCGTGTCCTGATGCAATTCGCGATGTACGGCCGTTCGGCAGCTTTAGACACCGCGGAGCTGGGTATATTTTGTGGGTTAGATAAACCATTGCAAGTGCAAATTTTGTCATAATATTTGGGATGCAGAGCGTTATTGGCTAAATTTTTATTAATTTTGTATTATGAAAGCTGAAATAGATACAATTAACCTTCCGGAAGGGTACGCTGAATGGCGCAGTAAAATTGAGAATCTCATTGAGAAAGCAAAACTCAATGCGGCTATCCATGTGAATA
>CAZHDH010000010.1:0-46132 GCA_964531245.1 uncultured Bacteroides sp.
GGGACGGCAGCGAGGCTGCCAATCGCCTTTGGGCCGAGCAGGGAATGTCCCACCAGCGCGAGCTCCTCTCATATTTCGTGAAACGTGTGGCAGAGATAGCCGCCCGTCGCGGTATCAAGATTGCTGGCTGGCAGGAAATTGCCCTTGACCATAGTCCTGAATATGATGCCACCGTGCGACCCCAGGTGTATGCCGTGAACAGTTGGACAGCCAGCGGAGACAATGGCACCAAGATGGCCGCTAAGGGTTATCCCCTGGTTATGAGCAATGTAGATTATCTGTATTTTGATCAGGCTCATTCGCGTCATCCCGAAGAACCCGGCTTGACATGGGGCGGTGAGGTAGACGAATTTCGTCCGCGTCACGCCACGATCGACGTGCTTTGTCCAGGCGACTCCACCGTCACGGCCAATGTGAAAGGCATCTCTGCGCATCTGTTTGCCGAGACAGTGCGCTCTTCTGCGATGATCGAACGCTACATCCTGCCGCATCTGCTCGGCCTGGCTGAACGCGCACATAATGCGCATACCACAATTTCCGACCCCGAATATTTCGGCATCCTCACCGCCGAGATCGCTAAATGGGCCGAGGAAGGTCGCGATTTCTATGTGCGTCAGCCCGGTATCCGCTTTGCCGACGGCAAGATCGAGATGAACGAACCCTATGGCGCGGGTGAAATCCGATATACCACCGACGGCAGCCAGCCCACACGCGACAGTTGGCTTTATACCGGCCCGTTTGTGGCCAAAGATGCCCGACAGATACGCGCCAAGCTGTTCTACGGCCCTGCCGAGAGTGCTACATCTATTCTGAATCTGCGTAAAAGCAAGTGAATCCACCTCTGATCTGAGCCTATGACACGCTTTAGGAGCCCGCGAATACATCTGCTTCTATTTATGACCTTAGCTGTGCTGCTGTTTGTCGCAGGCATTCAGCCGGTATCTGCCGCTGTGCGTCATATTAACGTGCGCGACGGCTTGTCGAGCCGCCAGGTGTATGAAATTGAGGAAGACCCCGACGGATTTGTATGGATATACACAAATTCGGGTCTCGATCGTTTCGACGGACACAATATGAAGCATTATACGCTCGAACCCGATGAAGCGTTCAACGATCATATTCAATCGTCAACTACAATCCACATCGACCCCGACGGGGCGGTGTGGATTGCCCTCAGGTCAGGAAAAATTTACCGATATAATCGTGAACTCGACCGTTACGACTGTGTGGTGAGTTTCACCGACCCCACAGTTCTGATATATAATTTTATCATTGAGCCCGACCGCAGTATAGTTATCTGCACCGATCGCGGGCTGTATCGCTGGACACCGGCCGACGACATTGCCGATATGGCTCTGGACGGGATGCTTACGCGTGTGGTGATAGCCGATGGCAACGGCGGTTATTATGCCGGTACCGACCACGGACTCTATCACATTACCGGTAGCCATACCCATGGATTCCGCAGCGATGCCGTGGCAGGCACATCAGGCGTGCATATCCTCACGCTGGCCATATCGTCCGGAAACCTTTACATAGGCACATTTGCCCAGGGGGTGATGATGTTATCGCCCGACGGCACGGTGCGTCGCAAGATTTTGGATATCCCCTCAATGCCAATCAACGCCCTCGAAAATTATGGGCCCGACAGCTTGCTTGTGGGCGTGGACGGGGCCGGTGCATACCTTATTAATACCGATCACCACGAAGTCATTGACCATTATCGCGATAGCGATGACCTCAATAGCGACGACCAACTATCGGGTAACACCGTTACCGACATCCTCGTTGACCACAACAAAGGCATCTGGATCACCACAAGTCATAACGGCCTGAACTACCTGTCGCCGCTCAATAATTCAATCCGCACAATCCGCAGCCGACACGGAAGCACCTCGGCACCGGTGTCCGACTATATAAATGTGATATTCGAGGACTCCGACGGCGACATCTGGTATGGCACCGACAAGGGCGCCTCGCGTTTCAGCCCCTCCACCGGTCGTTGGTATCATTACCTCCAGTCCAACGACTATCTGGGCCATGTGGTGCTCACATTCGGCGAGGATAGCCATGGGCGTATCCTTATAGGCACATACGGCGAGGGTATGATAATAGTGGACAAAACCACAGGTGCGCTCACCCGTCTGCCATGGAAATCGCCCGGAGCCATTACCGGTGTGGGCACAAAATATGTATTTGCTGCCACCGGCACTCCGGATGGCAAAATATGGATAGGTGGTATCAACGGTCCGCTCACCTGCTACGACTCTGCCACTGATACCTATAGATATTACGACGAGGACTGTCTGGCTACAATTATCCGCGACAAGGACGGCGAGATTTTTGGCGGCAATAAAGGCGTGGGAACATATTCGCCTGAAACCGATACGTTTACCTGGACGCAAACGTTTGATACCATAACGATACGCTACCCGGTGCGCGTGCTGCTTTCCGACCCCACCACCGGCGACCTCTGGATAGGTACCCAAGGCGACGGCCTCATACGTTATAACCGTCCCTCGGGCAAAGCCAGGCTGTATTCCACCGCCGACGGCCTCAGTTCCAACACCATATATTCTATGGCCCGCGACAACCGCGGAAATATTTGGGTGTGTACCGAAACCGACCTCTACTGTATAGATTCCATCGGCGACAGACTTACGCGCCTCACAGATATGCTTGGCACCGATAGCGGTGTATTCAATGCAGGAGGTGGCGCAAGTACACGCGCCGGCGAGATAATGCTCGGCACAGCAGAAGGTTGCGTGATATTTGATCCGCGTGACGAATCCCGCAAAACCAAGTCGGGCAACATACTGTTTACCGACTTCCGGGCCGACGGCCGCTCCATGGAACCAGGCGTGGCTGATTCACCGCTTACCCGCAACATCAATCTTACCGATGATCTCACCCTGAATTACGGCAGCAATTCGCTTGATATAGGATATGTGATAATCGACTATGCGTCGCCACGGCGTTTCGGGGTGAAATACACACTCGAAGGCTATGACCACGAGGAACACACCGCCGGAGCAAGTGGCCGTATAAGCTACAATGACCTGCCCCCCGGTACCTATACCCTGAAAATCAGTGCGGTGGATCTCTACGGCGGCGAACCTTTTGCCGCACGTACCCTTACGGTGCGCGTGCCCGGCTCTATGTGGCTTTCGCCCTGGGCCATAGTGTGTTACACCCTGGTGGGTATAGCGTTGCTGATATTTGTGGTTATCGTGATACGCCGTGTTCGCCGCAATCGCATCATACAGTCGCAGCTGCGCTCTTATGCAGCCATAGCCCACGACATTCGCACACCTATGTCGATGATCAAGGCTCCGCTACTCAATATCGAGCTGGATTCTGAGTTGAGCGATAAGGCCCGCACCAGTCTGCTGCAGGCTCGATCAGGAGTTGACAAAACCATAAGTATGCTCGACGAACTGTTAGGCATCGGGCGTGAAATGCACGGAAACCCCGGCTTGCAGGTACATCGTGAAAATATACGTAAATACCTGCAAAACAAGGTAGAAGAATACTCCACTGTGGCCTTTTTCAAGGGTATAATCATTGAAAGCGATGTTCCCGACGATATGCCCGAAGTGATGGTGGATTCCGATAAATTCGACCATATAGTTGACAATCTGTTGTCAAATGCCATAAAATACACAAACGAGGGGCGTATAACCCTTAAAGCTCGCCTGATCGACCGCCGCCACTGGTGCCTGGAAGTGAGCGACACCGGCATTGGCATATCGCAGGAGGATGCACGCCACGTGTTCAAGCGACGCCACCGTTCTCCGGAGGCTGCGGGTTGCGATTCATCGGGCACAGGTCTGGGTCTGCTGATTACACGCCGTCTGGTAACGGAACACAAGGCTCGCATCAGTTTCAAAAGCGAGCCGGGGCAGGGCAGTACGTTCACCGTAGTGTTCCCCTTGAGGTATCCCAAGAGTTGCATTTCTCCCGTAGTTGAAGCTCCCGTGCCGGATGCTTTAGCCGCACAACAGGAAGCCGAAACCGAGAAGAACGATTCACGAAGCACACTGTATATAATTGACGACGACCGCGATATACTCAATTTCCTGAGCGAAAACCTGAGCGAGGAATATAATGTGATTACCAGCGACAATTCCACTCTGGCTTTGGAAGACATAAAGGAGAAAAACCCCGACCTGGTAATCTCAGACGTGATGATGCCCGGCTTGCGCGGCAACGAATTGTGTCATCTGTTGAAATCAAACATCGACACCAGCCATATCCCGGTGATACTGCTTACCGGGCTTGCCGGACGCAGCGACATCGTGGCCGGGCTGGAAGCCAGTGCCGACGATTATGTGGTGAAACCATTTGATATGGTGGTGCTCCGCGCACGCATACGCAATATAATCCGTAGCCGACACGAGCTCGGGCGCCGAGTGCTGGCCGAGGATTGCAAACCCGCACAAGAGGAATTTACCAACGAGCTCGACCGCAAATTCATGACACACGCAATGGAGCTGATTGACGCGAATATGGCAAATTCGGAGTATTCGGTCAACGACCTGTGCAGCGACCTGGCTATGAGCCGCACATCGGTGTACAACAAAATCAAAGCGCTCACCGGTCAATCGCCCAACGAATTTATGCGCATCGTGCGGCTCAACCGTGCCAAAGATCTCCTCTCCACTAACGAATATAATATAAGCGAAGTGGCATATATGGTAGGATTTTCCGATCCAAAATACTTCAGCACCTGCTTCAAGAAGCAATTCGGCACCAGTCCAAGCAAAATTTAAACCTATTTTGACGATATTTCACCCCCTGATTCTTGATTTCACGACTAATTTTGTAATCGGATAAATCATCAATCATTATGGAAACATTCTTAGGACTGGATTTCGGAGGCACCAAGTTGCTCATCGGCGAGGTAGACCGAAATGGAAATATACTTGCAAGCAAGCGATACACCACTGGCTATGTGAACCAGCAGGCCGCGGTAGAAATCATCAAATCTTCGCTGGTGGATTATATGGCCACCACTGCTTGCGACGACCGCCACATATCGGCCATCGGCATAGGTATGATTGGTCGCGTGGATTCAGCCGCCGGCCAATGGTTGCAGATTGACCTCGACCGTTCCCAGCCAATCAATCTGGCCGCTGAAATTTCAGAGGTCTTTGACATCCCATGTTTTCTTAGTAATGATGTTAAAAGTGCTACCACCGCCGAACAGCGCTGGGGTTATGGCCGGCTGAGCAATAATTATATATATATTAATGTGGGCACGGGCATAGCTGCCGGCACAGTGGTTGACGGTCGTCTGATTGGTGGCAGTCACTTCAACGCCGGCGAGGTTGGCCACACACAGGTGGGGGTGCGCACCGGCGTGAAATGCTGCTGCGGTCGCACCGACTGTGTTGAAGCCATTGCATCCGGTAGCGGTTTCGACCGTTGCGCACGCTTGCTTCACGACCAGTATCCCGACACCGCACTTGAAATCCCACGTGAGCGGCGCGTTGATGTGCGCCAGGTGTATGACCTTGCCCGTCGGGGCGATGCACTGTGTACCGTGCTCGTAGAAAATGCCGCCCAAGCCATTGCCAATCTTATAATGAATATGGTGCGCGTCTCTGATCCCGATACCATTGTGCTCGGCGGAGGTATCGTAAGCGACCCCATGATGTTCACCAACATCCTGCAACGGCTGCACCAGCACACAATGCGCTTTGTGACCAACGGTGTGGTGCTCACCAAGCTCGACCCCGCCTACGCCGGACTTCTGGGCGCAGCTGCCGTGGCTCTAAAGGGATTTGAGGAAACAGTATCACTTAAAGAAGAAACATTGTCATGAAAATAACCATAGCAGCCAACGAACAACAATTTGACACCACCGCCGCCCGTCGCATCGTGGATATGATGTGTGCAAAACCTCGGGCAGTGATTGGTCTGTCTACAGGACGCACTACCGGAAATATCCACCGTGCCGTGTGTGAAATACACGATACCCTGAATTTCGACACCGATAATGTCACTATTTTCGGCCTGGACGAGGTCACGGGTGTCGATCGCGAATATGCAGGTGCCTGCTATAAGATGCTGCTCACGGAAATTGTTGAAGGGCTCGGTGTTAAAGAAGAAAACTTTTTGATGCTTCCCACACGTTCCGATGATTTCGAAGCCGATTGCGACCATTTCAAGGCAGAAATAGAAAAACGCGGTGGTATCGACCTCCTGATACTGGGTCTGGGCGAGAACGGACATTTGGGTTTCAATCAGCCCGGCACCCCGTTCAATAGCACGGCATGGACCTCAAAAATGGACGAACGCCTTGAAGAACGCATACGCCGCGAGACAGCCACACCGGATGATGTGCCTCTGGGCGGCGTGACACTGGGAATCCGCGACATTATGCACGCGCGCCGCATTATCCTTGTGGCCAAAGGTGAAAATAAAACCGAAATTGTGCGCCAGATGCTCTGCGGCCCTGTGACATCCGATGTGCCCGCTTCCGTGCTCCAGTTGCATCCCGATTGCGAATTTCTGCTCGATGCCAAGGCCGCTGCGCTCATTGATGTAAATCAACTCAGAAAATAATATCCCTCATACCATGGAAAACACAGTAAATTCGACTCCTGCCCGCACCAGCTATGCCACGGCATTTGTAACAATGGTGCTACTTTTCTTCGTGGTAGGATTTCTCACCACGGTGAATACACAATTTCAGACACCTCTGAAAAGCGCTTTCCTCGACGGAATGGGCTCTCTCAAAAATACTTTTGCCACTCTCATCACCTTCTCGTGGTTTCTGGCTTACCCCGTGTGTGGTGGTCTGGGCTCACGCCTGATTAATCGTTACGGCTATCGCGCCACGCTTGTTATCGGCCTGATGATGATGAGTTGCGGCCTGCTGCTTTTCTTTGCTTCAGCGTGGATGGACAGCGCGCTGCCCCAGCTCGCTATCGCTATGGGCGAAATGTCGCTTCCTATGGGCTTTGTAGTGTTTCTGCTCGGCTCGTTCACGGTGGGCGGTAGTGCCACAGTGCTTCAGGTGGTGATCAATCCATATCTGGCCGAATGTCACGTGCCGGGCACACAAAGCGTGCAGCGTCTGGCTATCGGTGGCTCGGCAAATGCTATCGGAACTACCCTTGCGCCCTATTTTGTTACCGGCATAGTGTTCGGGGGAATTGCCCTGGATACCGTTGATACCGGTATGCTGATGATGCCCTTCCTGGGGCTTGCCTGCGTGATGACCGTGATTGCAATGACTCTGCTGAAAGTATCGCTTCCCGACCTGAGCGGCACGCGCGACACTTCAGATACAGCTCTGGAGCGCAGTGTGTGGTCGTTCCGTCACCTGCGCCTCGGTGTGGCTGCAATTTTCTGTTATGTCGGAGCCGAGGTGTGCATCGGTGCTAATATAACTATGTATGCTTACGACCTCAGCCTGGCATCGCCCGCACTGATAGCCACGATCTACTGGGGTGGCATTCTGGTGGGTCGCCTCGTGGGAAGCACGCTGAGCAAAGTGCCCCCGCGCACACAGCTCGTAGCAACCACATGCGGTGCCACTGTGCTCACCGTAGCAGCCATTATAATGAATGATCCCTGGGTGCTTGCCGCCGTAGGTCTTTGCCACTCGATTATGTGGGGTGCGATATTCACCCTCTCAATCAAGGATCTGGGACGCTATACCACCATAGCCTCGGGTGTGTTTATGATAGGCGTGGTAGGCGGAGCCATTCTTCCGCTCATGCAGGGTATATTGGCCGACTTCACAGGGTCGTGGCGCAACACTTGGTGGCTCGTGGCTGCCTGTGAGCTGCTGATGCTCTCGTATGCCGTCTGGGGTTCACGCATCCGTCCCGGCGACCGTGATATTGAAGCATAAATCTACACAATTCATAACCAATCAGATATATGAAATTAAAAACTAACATATTAGCTCTGGTTACCCTGCTTATGGCCCTGTTGCCGGGATACAGTGCGCAGGCCAAGGTGATCGTGGGCTATGTGACATCGTGGAGCGATGTAATGCCCGACCCCAAAGCTCTTACACATATAAATTACGCATTCGGACAAGTAAACGATACTTTCGACGGCGTAAAGATCGACAATCCGGAACGTCTGGCGCGCATCGCTGCGCTCAAAGCACAAGCTCCGGAGCTGAAAGTGATGCTTTCGGTTGGGGGCTGGGGCAGCGGACGTTTCAGCGAAATGGCTGCTTCAGAGAAAAACCGTAAGAAATTTGCCCAAGATTGCCTCCGTGTGGTCAAGGAATACAATCTTGACGGTATCGACATAGACTGGGAATACCCCGGCAGCAGTATGGCCGGTATATCCTCCAGTCCTGATGATACTGCAAATTTCACTTTGCTTATGAAAGACCTGCGCGAGGCTTTGGGTGCCGACCGCCTGCTCACGATAGCCACTGCAGCCGAGGCCGATAGCATCGACTTCCGCGCGGTAGTGCCATATCTTGATTTTGTGAATATAATGGCATACGATATGGCTGATGCCCCCAAGCACCACGCCCCATTATACAGCTCGGAAAACACATCTGAGCTCACCTGCGATTCATCGGTGAAACATCATCTGGCGAGCGGCGTTCCCGCCGGGAAGCTCGTGATGGGCGTGCCGTTTTACGGTCGAGGTGGCAAGCAGATGCATGGCCGTAACTTCCGTGATATACACGCCGGTGATGGCAATACCTTGATTTTTGACACGCAGGCTTGTGTGCCCTTTATGGTGGATGCCGACGGTACTCCTCTAATGGGTTATGACGACGCACATTCGCTGGGTCTGAAGTGCGATTACATTCTGGCAAACGACCTGCATGGTGTGATGTACTGGGACTATGCCGGCGATGACGATGCCGGCACACTGCGTGGCACCTTGGCCTCCCGCATCAAGAATGCTCCAGACAAGCGTAAGATTCTAGTGCTGAGCGAGGGTGGCGGACAGCACGGTCCCTTCACCGCTCGTGCGATGCAGTGGCTTCACGGATATGCCGACACCCACAATCTGGCCATTACCGAGCTGCGCAATGCATCGCCCGTAACCAAGACTTATCTGGAAGATTATGACCTTATAATTCAACTCGATTTCCCGCCGTATACCTGGCCCAAGGAAGCGGAAGAAGCCTTCATTGACTATATTGAAAACGGACGCGGCGGTTGGATCGGTTTCCACCACGCCACACTTTTAGGCGAGTTTGACGGCTATCCCCTCTGGAAATGGTTTTCAGAATTTATGGGTAATATAACCTTCCGCAATTATATAGCGCCCCTGGCCGACGGCACCGTGGTGGTGGAAAACGCCACGCACCCCGTGATGGCCGGCGTGTCGCCCAAATTCACCCTTGAGGACGACGAATGGTACACATACGACTATTCACCCCGCGCCAATGTGCAGGTGCTTGCGTCGGTTGACGAATCAACCTATGCCCCTGCGTCCGATATCCGGATGGGTGATCATCCCGTGATTTGGGTTAACCCCTCTAAAAAGGCACGCAATGTATATTTCCAGCCAGGTCACAGCCCCAAGCTTTTCGAGTCTGAAGATTTCTGCAAGCTCTTTGAAAACGCTATCCGCTGGACAATGGAATAAGCCTCTGCCCCGCCATCTCAAATTGAAATAGATAAGAACAAATGATAAGGTGTAGTAAAGAAAGTTAATTTTAGGTTGAACAGGCCCGCGGTGACGTGCGCCTGTTTTTTCAGGTTGAACATCCGTTCATTTGAGTCTCCGAAATGGGTGTAAAACCGTCAAAATACGGCTGTTTGATAATTTTCAAACCTTTTTTACCTTATTTTCAACCCCGATGGCGGGGCAGTTGGCTAATTTTGCTTCGCTAAACAAAACAAAGCCTTCCAAGCTACTTTTTAAAATCAATCATTAACTTAACCAAAAATTCCATGAAATTACGACTGAGTATGCTACTGGTTGCTCTGGTGAGTGTATTGGCCTCGTGGGCGCAAAACATCGCAGTGCATGGTACAGTAGAAGATCCCGGCGGTGAGCCTCTTGTAGGTGTAAGCGTCGTTGCCGAAAATAATTCGCAACTCGCTACCGTTACAGATTTCGACGGTAAATTCGTTATTGAGACAACTGTCGGTACCAACCTTAAATTCTCTTATGTTGGCTTTAATCCTAAAACTGTAAAGATTAATTCAGGTGACAATAATATCACCGTAGTGATGGAGGAAAGCACCACCCTGCTCGACGAAGTGGTGGCCATCGGTTACGGTGTGCAGAAAAAGAAACTCATTACCGGTGCTACAACACAGGTTAAAGGTGAAGACATCGCTTCGCGCAACACCGCTTCGGCCGTAGGCGCCCTGCAGGGTCAGACTCCCGGTGTGAACATCGCCGCTCAGGGTGGTAAACCCGATGCCGGTTATAAGGTGAACATCCGTGGTGTGGGTACCAATGGCGACACCAATCCCATTGTGGTTATCGACGGTCTGGTGGGTACAATGGCCAATCTGAGCGCCCTCAACCCCAACGATATCGAAACCCTCGACGTGCTCAAGGATGCAGCCTCCACCGCTATCTATGGTGCTCGCGCCGCCAATGGTGTTATCCTCGTTACCACAAAACACGGTGCCGAGGGTTCTACCAACATTACCTTCGATGCATACGTGGGCTGGCAGAACATCGCCAAACGTCCCCAAATGCTCAACGCTCAGGAATATATGTATATATATGATGTAGCCCGTATGTTCGAGGGTAACGCTCCCATGAACTGGGCTGCTACAGTGCCCGCAGACGTTTGGGGTCAGATCCAGAACGGCTGGACCGGCACCGACTGGCTCGACCTCATGATTGGCCACGACGCTCCCCAGCAGAGCTACAACCTGGGTGTGAGCGGTGGCAGCAAGATGGGTACTTACTCTATCGGTCTGGGTTATCTGTCGCAGGAAGGCGTTATGCTCCGCGACTATATCAACTCGAAATTTGAACGCTTCACAGCGCGTATCAATTCTGACTGGGCTCTCATCAAGCTCCACGACCGCGACCTGGTTGTATTTGGCGAAAACCTGATGCTCAATTACTCGAACAAGGATGGTCTGGACGCTATCAGCACCGGCGGCGCATGGTCAAACACCGTCCGCACCGCTCTGAAGGCTTCGCCTCTGATGCCCGCATTTGATGAGGACGGCAACTTTACAAAGGGTGCAAGCTGGCTCAACGACTCGCAGCAGAACCCCTTGCGCGCTGCTACCCGCGGCGGTGCCGACCAGAACAATAATAAGAGCTACTCGGCCCGCGGTAATTTCTATCTGGCTATCGAACCCGTCAAAAACCTCGTGCTCCGCACCAACTTCGGCTTCGGCTACAGCGGCTGGACTTCACGCAGCTATAGCACTCCCTACAACGATACCCCCTTCGGCTCGGCCGACACCGACAATATCAGCCAGGGTTCAGGCAACGACCTCTCCTGGTCTTGGGAAAACACCATTTCTTACAATTTCAAGGTTAAAGAAAATAATTTCAGCGCCCTGCTCGGTACCTCAGCTGAAAAATGGGGCTACGGCGAAAGCGTAGGCGCTACCCGTAAGGACAATACTTTCGGCGACTGGCTTCACGCCTATATCAGCAATGGCACATCGCAGGCCGTGGATTACGAAGGCGCTGCATGGAGTCTCTGGGGTAATCCCAGCGGCAAGGGTGCAATCAACTCTTACTTCGGCCGTATCTCTTACGACTATGCCGGCAAATATATGGCCAGTGCGACTGTGCGTGGCGACGGCTCGTCAAACTTCGCTCGCGGACATCGCTGGGGCGTGTTCCCCTCGTTTTCGGCCGGTTGGAATATCAACGAGGAAAAATTCATGGAAGATACCCGCAGCTGGCTCAATCAGCTCAAGCTCCGCGCAAGCTGGGGTCAGAACGGTAACTGCAACATCGCCAACTTCCAGTATCTTGCAACGATCGCCATCGGTGGCGCCGACTATTTCTTCGGCGACGACAAGGTGGGCAAAGTGATCGGTTCGTATCCCGACAAAATTGCTAACCCCGACCTCACCTGGGAACGTTCCGATCAGTGGGACGTAGGTGTTGACGCCAATTTCTTCAATACCCGTCTGACTTTCGTATTCGACTGGTATCGCAAGACCACCAAAGACTGGCTCGTAAGCGCTCCCGTACTGGCCTCGTATGGCACAGGCGCTCCCATCATCAACGGTGGCGACGTGCGCAACCAGGGTGTCGAACTCGGCCTCACCTGGCGCGACGAAGTGGGCGGCTTCGGCTACTCTATCGGAGCGAATATGGCCTACAACAAAAATACCGTGACACGTCTAGCCAACGACTCGGGCACGATCGACGGTCCCGGCGACGCAGTGCTTCAGAACTCCGGCTTCATCTCGCGTATCGAGGTAGGTCAGCCTATCGGTTTCTTCTACGGCTACAAGACTCTGGGCGTGTTCCAGAACCAGCAGCAGATCGACGCATACGTGGATGCCAACGGCAACAAGATCATGCCTATGGCTACCCCCGGCGACGTAATCTTCTTTGACCGCGACGGCGACGGTCAGATCTCCGATAAAGATAAAATGTATATCGGCGATCCTCACCCCGATGTAACACTCGGCTTCAACCTCCAGTTCTTCTACAAAGGCTTTGACCTGGGTGCCAACTTCTATGGCGCATTCGGCCAGCAGATTGCAAACTGCTACCGCGACCACAATTCGTCAGGCTTCGACAACTGGACCTACAATATCGCAAGCCAGGTATGGACCGGCGAAGGCACAAGCAACCGCTACCCCAAACCCGCCACCACTTCAAGCACCAACTGGTCGTATATCTCCGATATTTTCGTAGACGATGCCGACTATTTCCGTATGCAGAACCTCACACTGGGCTACGACTTCAAGTCACTCTTCCCCAAGATGCCGCTGAGCCAGTGCCGCCTGTATGTGAGCGCCAACAACCTTTTCACTATCACCAAATATAAAGGCTTCGACCCCGAAATCGGTACCGACGGCAACTGGGGCGGTACAAGCTGGGTGCAGGGCGTTGACCAGGGCTTCTATCCCGCTTCGCGCACCTTCCTCATTGGTGTTAACCTTAAATTCTAATTGCCACGATGAAACTCAAACATATTTTTTGCGGCATGATGGCCGCGGTGATGCTTACCGGATGTTCGGAATCGTTTCTGGACACGGATAACCTCACCTCGAAAGACTCCAGCAACTTCCCCGCTAATGTAAACGATGCCAATGAAATCCTGACCGGCATCTATCGCCCCTCGATGGGCGACAGCGACGCGCCTCAGAATAACCCCCTCTTCATCGCAGAGCTGATGAGCGACGAACGCCTCGGCGCTGCCGGTAAGGACGATGCCGTGGCTCAGGCTATCGCCAACTATATGAAGACCAACGATAACTTCTACTCCGGTTTCTGGGGTCGTATGTATCAGGGTATATACCGTTGCAACTATCTGCTCTCGGTTGACGAAGTGATCGACTGGGCCGATGATAACGATAGCCGCGACCGCATCATGGGCGAAGCTCACTTTATGCGTGCTTACTACTATTTTGATCTGGTGCGTTTCTTTGAAAACGTTCCTATGCCCCTCACTCCCGAACCCGCCAACCTGCCTCAGGCTCCCGTCGATGAAGCCTACGGACAGATTGCCGCAGATCTCGTGAAGGCTATCGAACTGCTTCCCGACACTCCCCACGCCGGACTCAACGGCGTAGGCACCGACGGACATGCTACCCGATGGGCTGCTCAGGCGCTCCTTGCCCGTGTTTACCTGTTCTACAGCGGTGTGTATAATAAGAGCGAAATCACCCTGGCCGATGAAGCCGGTACGCTCACCAAAGCCAATGTAGTATCGTATCTGGAAGATTGTATCGGCCATTCAGGTCACGACCTCACTCCTAACTTCGGCGACCTCTGGGCCTACTCTGCAGCCGGCGACTACTGGCTCAACCAGGAGCAGGGCTACAGCTGGCTGGGCGACTGCGCCGCATGGCAGGGCTGGCGCCTCAACGACGGCGACGACCGCACTCCCGGCTATCGCGATAATCCTGAAGTGGTGTTCGCTATAAAGCACGCATGGGGTCAGCAGTATTATGGCCGCAACCTTTCGGTGCTCTTCTTCAGCCCCCGTTATCAGGACGCCGACAACCCCAATAGCGACGGCGACGGCTGGGGTGGTGTTTACCCCTTCGGCACAGGCTGGGGCGGTGGTACAATCACTCCCAATATCTACAATACCTGGCCCTCTAACGACCCCCGCAAAAAATCGTCGATCCTTAATGTCGACGACCCCGCCGAGGGTATGACCTACCACGACAATGGTGGTCACCAGGTTGAAGATACACACATGTTCAACAAGAAGTATATCGCCGTTAACGTTCACTCAAACGAAGTGACCTCAAAGGACGGTCAGAACGGTCCCGGCGCTATCGCCCTCTACTGGTACCTCTACCCAGGTATCCACGCTTCCGATAACGACTATATGTCCTGCAACCTCATGGATGAATTTGCTATCCGTTTCGCCGACGTGCTCCTGATGCACTCCGAACTCACCGGCACAGCCGATGGCCTCAACCGTGTACGTGCCCGTGTAGGTCTTGATCCTGTGGCTTACTCGGCTGAAAATATCGAAAACGAACGTCGCTGGGAGCTGGCTTTCGAAGGCCTCCGCTTCTTTGACCTCAAACGCTGGAACAAGCTCAATGTAGTGGACGAACACCGCTCCAACATCGAATGTATGTGCGATGGTAACAAACGCACCATCTCGATCCGTATGCGTCCCGAAACCAAAGGCTGGCTTCCCATTCCCGACGATGAAATCCGCAAATCGGAAGGCGTGCTGGTTCAGAATGCAGGCTGGAGCTCGTCAGAAGGCAATTACACTACTCCCTACTAATTGATCTAAGTCATGAAATTCAAATATATTCTCACAATATCACTTTGTGCCGCCCTGGGTCTCAGCTCTTGTCTTGATACTACCGTGAGCGACGACCACGATGCGTTTGCCAATGTAAACGCCGATGTTGAGCAGCTTGCCGAGCAGTTTGCCACTCAGTTTATGTATGACAACGGCGCTCAGCACTCAAATAAAATCCGTGTGATCAATACCACCGGTTACGAATGTCGTCTCGACTACATCGTGGGTACGGCAATGGTCGGTGCCGGTTCAGATAATTTCGTGGATGTCGTGGTGCCCTTTGCCGGCGAACTCGAATTCACAGCCACAGTGCTCTGTAAAGGTGCATTCGTGCCCGTGACCATCCCCGTCAAGGTTGATGTGCTCGACAATGAGCTTGATCCCCTCTTTAAGGCCCTGACCGGCGGTTCTGCCGAGGGTCGTACCTGGCAGTGGTGGGTTGGCTACGACTATCAGAACGGCAACTATCAGTATATCGACGGCTCATGGGGCTGTGTAGGTGGCGGTGGCTACGGTTGGTCGGCCACAGGTCCCAACTGGGTGTGCTACGGTATCGGTGACAACGATGAATGGACCGGTCAGGCCGTGACAATGGACGAATGGGTAAAATTTGACCTGGATGGTGGTCCCAATGTCACTGTTCATTATAGCGACGGCTCGGAAAAGCAGGGCACTTTCACCCTCCTCTCGGGCACCACTCCCGAAAAGGCAGCTCTGGGCTGGCTGGGCACTATGAAACTCACCGTACCCCTGCCTCACGAAATCACCGGCGACCAGTACAGCTGGTATCTTGACCTGCCTGCCGAACTCGATGTTGCCGTGCTCGACGACGAACATCTGGTGCTCATTGCTCCCGGTGGCGGTGGCCTGCACATCGTGTGCGACGACAGCTGGGGTATCTCGTCCACCCACTGGACATTCCAGGTTGCACGATAACTCTGACTTGGAAATGACCTTTCTTCTTCATAACGACCATTCATAGATAGGTTAAGAGTTTTCTTGGTTAATTTAAGATCCGTACACCGGGCTACGGGCCTCGTGTACGGATCTTTAAATTAATCATATTCACATTTCCCATTCATTTAAATAAAGCACAATAAAATGTCTGCTTTACGCCCTCTGTGTATCCTTACCGCAACGATTTGGCTCCAGATTGCCGCTGCTTCAGTACCGCAAAATGCCGGTTTTGACGATGCTCTGGCTCGCTCCGGCTACATACATCAGCCGCTGAAAGACGTAGCCGGTGTGTCGCTTGATAATGAGGCGGCTGCGAAACCCGTGCTCGCGACGGCTTCGCTGCGCGGACAATGGTCGGCCCACGGTGAGCTTGCCGATGTGCTCCCTGGCGATACCACCGTGCTGCGTGTGCAATTCGATACAGGAACAGCGCGTGCTGTGGGATCGCCCGACGACCCGGATTATGCCCTGTATGGCCATGCCGTAGCGCGCCTTGATCTGGGCGGAATTTCTCTTGACGGTTATAATCGTCTGTGTCTCGACATAGAGCCGCGTTGCCCCGGAATGAGGGTGGTCAATATCAATCTTACATTTAATAATAAGGAGCAGGATGGACCAGGCTACAACCCACCCACGGGTGCGCACCTTATTCAGCTCAAAAACTTCAAGCGCGATAAATACTATCTCGAAATAGCCGATCTGCGTCGCGACCGCATGCAGGACATCTCCCTGAGCGTTTCGGTCAACGGGCGCGATCTTTCATCCACCGGCGATGTCCAATTCCTGATTCACGACATTTCAGCACAGCAAATACCCGTGCCTGAAAAGGTGAACGGCTGGACACCCGCACCGGGCCATATCATTTACTCCCATACCGGTTATGCAGCCTCCGGCACAAAGACTGCAATCTGTGATGCCGCCCATTGTGGCCACGAATTTCAGATAGTGCGCGATCGCGACGGTGCCACTGTCTATCGTGGTACTGTCGATTGCTGCGACCGCACTCTGGGCGCATTCGGCATTATGGATTTCACTACTCTGAATATTCCGGATTCCTATATTATATCTGTTGACTCATTGAGCAGTCAACCCTTCAGTATCGGTGATTGTACGCTGTGGGATACATCCTGCTGGCGTGTGCTCAATTTCATCTATTGTATGCGTTGCGGTTACCCTGTGCCGGGCGTACATTCCCGTTGCCACACCGATCTTTTTTGCGAACACAATGGCGAGCTTCATTCATTCGCCGGTGGCTGGCACGATGCCGGCGACCTGTCGCAGCAGACCCTTCAGACAGCCGATGTATGTTTCTCGCTTCTGCGCCTTTATGAACAGCGCCGCAATACCAATCCCGTGCTCGCCGCACGCCTGCGCGAGGAAGCTCTCTGGGGACTTGATTTCGTGCTGCGTGCCCGAATGGGCGACGGCTATCACGCAAGTAGTATGGGCCTGCTGATATGGCAGGACGGCGTGGTGGGCAGTCACGACGACATTAAAAGTGTGCGCAAGCAGAATCTGCCCTACGATAATTTCCTCTATTCCGCATACGAAGCATACGCCGCCACGGTGCTCGACGATGGCACCGACCCGATGCTGGTGGATTATCTGCGCCGCGTTGCCGCCGAGGATTACGATTTTGCCCTCACAGGCTTCGATACCTACGGCTTCGGTGGATGGATCAGTCCTTACGAGCACACCTATTGCACCGGCGAGAGCCAGTTTATGGCCACTGCTTCGTGGGCGGCATCGCAGCTATATGCCCTTACCGGGCTTTCGCGATATGCCGACGATGCCCGACGGTATGCCGATTACGTACTGTCCTGCCAATGCACCACTCCCATCGGTCAATCCGGTATATCCGGATTTTTCTACCGCAATCACGACCATCGCTCGGTGGTTCACTACATACACCAGAGCCGCGAGCAGCTGTTTATGTATGCCCTCGAAGCCCTGTGCCGACTGCAACCCGAACACCCCGATTGCGCCCGTTGGACGCGCTCAATTGCCGATTATGGCCACTATCTGAAATTGCTTATGGCTTTCACCGCTCCATACGGTATGATACCCGCTGGGATTTATCGCGATGATGAATACACCGATACCGCGGCGTTTTATTCTGTGCACCTCTTCCCACCGGCGGATGCGCCCCAGCGTTTCAAGGAACAGGCCGCAGGGGGTGTATCCATCGCTCCGGGGTATTTCGTTAAGCGCTTTCCCGTATGGTTCAATATTTTCAACGGCAACCTGGCCGTGCATACCTCGATGGGCGAGGCGGCCGCCGTGTGTGCCCGCGTGCTGGGCGACGACTCACTGCGCGACATCGCCCGCGAACAGCTATATTGGATTGTAGGCAAAAATCCATTTGATCAGTCGCTTATCTATGGCGAGGGCTACCGCTATCCGTCGCTCAATAATTTCTCGTCGGGCGAACTCGTGGGCGCAATGCCCGTGGGCATCCGCACTCTCGGTGATTCGGACGAACCCTACTGGCCGCAGATCAACAACGCCTGCTACAAGGAGGTATGGCTCACGTCGGCCGGGAAATGGCTGTCGCTGGTGGCATCGACCGATAGCGAGACCGACAACGCCGCTCCTGAATATACCTACCAATCAGAAAGATAATCATAACAGACATAACTATGAAAAACATCACAGTAATACTCGCATTTCTGCTCGTGCAAGTGCTCGCACTCCCTCTGGTGGCTCAGGATGCCGGCTATCCGGCCAACTATGCCCGCGCACCCCGCTTCAAGGCTTTGCTGTTCTATTCCGACACCGCCGAGGAAGCCCATGTGCAGTTTGCCAACCAAGCCATCGACTTCTTCCGGCGCCTGACATACGGCGACGGTTACATACTTGAAACCACGACCACTCTGGCCGGATACGACTACGACCGCCTCTCGACCTACGATATAATCATAGCCATAAATGCAGCTCCCGAGGGCGATCAGCAACGTGCCGATTTTGAAAAATATATGGAAAACGGCGGTGGTTGGCTGGGATTCCATGCCGCCGCCTACAACGATGCAGGTACCCATTGGCCCTGGCTCAATAAATTCCTGGGTTGTGGCTCATTCTACTGCAATAACTGGCCACCGCAGTGCGTTATGCTTACACTGGATGTCACCGACAGTCCTGTAACTAAAAATCTTCCTGAAAATTTTGTCGCTCCCGAAAGCGAATGGTATCAGTGGAACCCATCGCCACGCACAAATCCCGACATTGAGGTACTCGCTTCTATCGCTCCGTCCAACTATCCTTTAGGTATCAAGGACGTGATAAGCGGCGGTGATTTCCCCGTGGCGTGGCGCAACCGCAACTATCGTATGGTGTACCTCAACTACGGACACGGCGATCGCGAATTTACCGATGCCACTCAGAATCTCATGACCCTCAATGCGTTCCGCTACGTGCTGAGCCTGAGTCCCAAAGGCGACCCGTTTAAAAAGTAACGAAAATGAAAAATTTGCGTAAAGTATTCTATGCGGCTCTTGCAGGCGTGTTGGCTGCCTGCTCTCATAATCCCAGGCAAGCGGCCCCTGCAATAGCTCCCGATGCCGACATCGAAAGCCGCGTGAAGGCTATCGTGGCTTCAATGTCGCTTGACGATAAAGTAGGTCAGATGTGCGAGGTGGTGGTTGACCTTGTGTGCGCCGACTCCACTGTCAACGGCCTGCCGGTGAGCGATTCGGCAAAGCTAGACACTATTTTCAATATCTACCGTGTAGGGTCGATTCTCAATACCGCCCAGGGTCACGCCCAGCCACGCGAGGTGTGGTACAGCCTGATAAGCGACATTCAGGATGCCTCGATGAAATATATAGGCATACCCGATGTGTATGGCGTGGATCAGAACCACGGCACCACATACACCACCGGTGGCACACTTTTCCCGCAGGAGATAAATATGGCGGCCACGTTCAACCGCGACCTGGTGCGCCAAGGTGCCGCGATCTGCGCATACGAAACCCGCGCCGCTTCCATCCCCTGGGTGTATAATCCGGTGATGGATCTCGGCCGCAATCCCGTGTGGAGCCGTATGTGGGAGAGCTTCGGTGAAGACCCCTATATCAATGGTGCTATGGCCGTAGAGATGGTCAAGGGTTATCAGGGCGACGACCCCAATCATATAGGTGTCAACAACGTGGCTGCATGCCTTAAGCATTATATGGCTTACGGCAATCCCACAAGTGGCAAAGACCGCACCCCCGTGACAGTGAGCATGACCGATCTGCGCGAAAAATATTTCCACCCCTTCAAGGAAGCTATCCGCGCCGGAGCGCTGTCGGTGATGGTCAATTCCGGTATTGTGAACGGTATTCCCTTCCATGCCAACTATCAACTGCTCACCGTATGGCTCAAAGACGAACTCAACTGGGACGGTATGATTGTGACCGACTGGGCTGATATTCACAATCTATACAACCGCGATAAGGTGGCCGCCGATTATAAGGAAGCTATCATGCTGGCTATCAATGCCGGTATAGATATGTCGATGACCCCCTACGACGTGGAATTTTGCACTCTGCTCAAGGAACTGGTGCAGGAGGGCAAGGTGTCGCAGGCGCGTATCGATGATGCCGTGTCACGCATCATACGCATGAAATTGCGCCTCGGACTTTTTGACACACCCGTAACCAATCCTGCCGACTATCCTCTGTTTGCTTCGGCTGCACATGCCCAAAAAGCATTGGATATGGCTGCCGAGAGTCAGGTGCTTCTGAAAAATGACAATAACACGCTGCCACTTTCCGCCGGCGCGCGCATACTGCTCACCGGCCCCAATGCCACATCGGTACGCGCACTCAACGGCGGATGGTCATACACCTGGCAGGGCACCGATGAGCCTCAGTATCATCAGGGTTACAGCTCTATTTACGACGCTATGTGCTCACGTTTCGGTGCCGATAAGGTGGTGTTGGAGCAGGGTATGGATTATGTGCCCGATTATGGACGCTGGGAGGAGGAGCAGAACCTTCGTATTCCCGCAGCCGTGGCAGCCGCACGCAATGTCGATGTAATCGTGGCTTGCATAGGCGAAAATTCATACTGCGAGACCCCCGGAAATACCAACGACCTGGCACTTTCGCCCAATCAGGCCGCACTTGTCAAGGCTTTGGCTGCTGTGGGTAAACCCATCGTTTTGGTGCTCAATGAGGGCCGTCCGCGCATCGTCCGTGAAATCGAGCCTCTGGCTGGTGCCGTTGTTGATATAATGTTGCCCGGCAATTACGGCGGTATAGCTCTGGCCGAACTCCTTGCCGGCGACCGTAATTTCAGCGGGCGTCTGCCATTCACATATCCCCGTTGGATTAACTCAATCTCCACCTACGACCACAAGCCCTGCGAATCGGTGGCTACTATGAGCGGAGCATATAATTATGCTGCGGATATTGATGTGCAGTGGCCATTTGGCTATGGTCTGAGCTACACCACCTTCAGCTATTCTGACCTCACCGTAAATAAGGCCGAGTTTACCGCCGATGACACACTCGAAATCAGTGTTACGGTGACCAATACCGGCACGCGCACCGGTCAGGAGGCAGTGATTCTTTATAGCCGCGACCTGATTGCCTCGATGTCGCCTGATACGCGCCGTGTGCGTGGTTTCGACAAGATTGCGCTCAATCCCGGCGAGTCGCGCAAGGTTACATTCACAATTCCTGCATCTGATCTCGCTTTTGTAGGTGCCGACGGCCGTTGGACTCTCGAAGCCGGCGACTTCCGATTTATGATCGACACCCTTGACGCCGCATCCCGCTGCACCACCACCAAGGTGTGGGATACCCCCAATATTTAATCATTATGCTAAAAAAACTATTATCGATATTCGCCCTTATAATCATCGGTGTAATTACCTCAACGGCTGCGGAAGGCAAGAACTTCCTGCGCGTTCAGGGTCATGACATCGTGGATGCCTCGGGTACAAAATTCTATATCAAGGGCACTAATACCGGCAATTGGCTCAACCCCGAGGGCTATATGTTCGGCTTCAGTAAGGTAAATTCTCCGCGAATGATCAACGAGGCTTTCTGTGAGCTTGTAGGTCCGGCTGAGGCTGCAAAATTCTGGCAGGAATTCAAGGACAATTATATCACGCGAGCCGATTTTGAATTCATCGCTTCCACGGGTGCAAACACCGTGCGTGTGCCTTTCCATTACAAACTTTTCACATCTGAAGACTATATGGGCCTCAACAACCCCGCCGAGGGTTTCCGCCGTCTGGATAGCTGCGTGCAGTGGGCGAGCGATTGCGGCCTGCGTCTAATTCTGGATATGCACGACTGCCCCGGCGGTCAGACCGGCGACAACATCGACGACAGCTACGGTTATCCATGGCTCATGACCGATTCCGCCGCGCAACAGCAATTTATCGACATCTGGCGCACCATCGCCGCCCGATATTCCGACGAGGATGGGATCTTAGGTTACGAACTGGCCAACGAACCCATCGCCACATATTGGGAAGGCGACGAGCGAGCTGCCCTCAATGCCGCCCTCGAACCACTCTACAAGCACGCTGTCGAGGCTATCCGCGGTGTCGATAAAAACCACATTATATTGCTCGGCGGTCCGCAATGGAACAGCTATTTCGGCAATTTTACCGATTGGACCTTTGACGATAATATTATGTACACCTGCCACCGATACGGCGGCGAACCCACCGCCGAGGCCATTGCCGAATATATCAACTTCCGCGACCGCACCGCTTTGCCGATGTATATGGGCGAGATCGGACATAACACCAACGAATGGATGCACACCTTTACCAATGTAATGCGCGACAATAACATTGGTTACACCTTCTGGCCATACAAGAAACTGGGCGACAGCTCTATGACCGGTGCGACCGTGCCTGACGGATGGTTTGAGGAGGTGGTAGCGTTTGTTGAGGCTCCCCGCGCCACATATTCCGAAATTCGCGAAGCACGCAAACTCTGCACACCCGAACGCGGCCGACAGTTGCTTTCTGAATATATCCGCAACGCACGTGCCGAAAATATGAATGTTCATCAGGATTACATTGACGCAATCCAACTCAATAAGTAACCCATAAAATGAAAAAAATCGTTTTATCCATTATAGCTGCGGCTGCGGCAGCCGCGTCGGTGGCGCAGACTCCGGTGTATCTTGACGATTCAAAGCCTTTGGAGGATCGCGTACAGGACGCACTCTCGCGTATGACCACCGCCGAAAAGGTCGCAATCATTCACGCACAGAGCAAATTCAGCTCGCCCGGTGTGCAGCGTCTGGGCATTCCCGGCATCTGGTGTACCGATGGCCCTCACGGCATACGTCCCGATGTGCTGTGGGACGAATGGGAGCAGGCCGGTGCCACAAACGACTCCTGTGTAGCATTCCCGGCGCTCACTTGTCTGGCGGCATCGTGGAATCCTGAAATGGCCGCTCTGTATGGCAAGTCCATTGGCGAGGAGGCTCGTTATCGCAATAAGAATGTATTGCTCGGCCCGGGTGTGAATATATATCGCACACCTCTGAATGGTCGTAACTTTGAGTATATGGGCGAGGATCCCTTCCTTTCGTCGCAGATGGTTGTACCATATATTCAGGGTGTGCAGGATAATGGCGTGGCTGCGTGTGTAAAGCATTATGCACTTAATAATCAGGAAGTCGACCGTGCCTTTGTGGATGTGTATGTAGATCCCCGCACGCTTCATGAAATCTATCTGCCAGCGTTCAAGGCTGCTGTGACGCAGGGCGGTGCGTGGTCAATAATGCCCGGTTATAATAAATATGATGGTGAACACGCCTGCGAGAATCCTGCACTGCTGCTCGATATCCTCAAAGGCGACTGGAAATTTGACGGCGTGGCCATAAGCGACTGGGGCGCCGTGCATAATACCGACAAGGTGGCTGCCAACGGCCTGGATATGGAATTCGGCTCGTGGACCGACGGCCTTACCAACGGCGCAAGCAATGCGTATGACGATTATTACCTTGCCAAACCCTATCTCAAGCTGCTTGAAGAAGGCAAAGCCGACACCACGCTGCTCAACGACAAGGCTGCCCGTGTGCTACGCCTGATCCTGCGCACCGAAATGCGCCGCGATCGCCCCTATGGGTCGCTCAACAGCCCCGAGCATTATGCAGTCGCGCGTCGTATAGCCGATGAAGGCATTGTGCTGCTTAAGAATGACGGCGGTGTGCTGCCGGTGAATCCGGCCAAGGTGCGCAAGGTGCTTGTGGTGGGCGAAAACGCTATCAAGATGATGACCGTGGGCGGCGGATCGTCGTCGCTCAAAGTGCAACACGAAACCCTTCCCCTCGAAGGCATCCTGGCCAATGCTGCCTCCAAGGGAATTGATGTAAAATATGAGCGCGGATATGTGGGCGATGTCACCGGCGAATATAATGGTGTCACTACCGGCCAGGACCTCAGCGAATCTCGCACATCCGAGCAGCTTATCGAAGATGCTGTAAAAGCGGCCCGCGAGGCAGATATGGTTATATTTATCGGGGGTCTCAATAAATCAGACCATCAGGATTGCGAGGGTGTCGACCGTACACAGTTTGAGCTGCCCTACGATCAGGATAAGGTAATCAGCGCGCTGGTCAAAGCCAATCCTAACACCGCCGTGGTGATGCTCACCGGCAATGCCTACGCGATGCCGTGGAAAGACGAAGTGCCTGCCATCGTGCAGGGCTGGTATATAGGCTCCGAAGCGGGAAATGCCATCGCAGATGTATTGTTTGGCGATGCCAATCCTTCTGGCAAATTGCCTTTCACCTTTGCAAAATCGCTCACCGACTATGCCCCGCACGCCTCCGGCGATGCCGAAATGTATCCAGGCGTTGATGGCAAAGTATATTATAAGGAAGGCCTCGGTGTGGGTTATCGTCATACCGACAACCTGCCTGCCAAGCATATCAACTATGCTTTTGGCCACGGCCTCAGCTATACTACCTTCTCACTCGGCAAGCCTGAAATGTTGGCAGCAAAATTCGACGGCAATGGAAATGTCACCATCACAGTGCCCGTCACCAATACCGGCGATCGCGAAGGCGCTGAAGTGGTGCAGGTTTATGTTCATGCTCCCAAAGGTAAGGTTTACCGTCCGTATAAAGAGCTGAAAGCATTCGGCAAAGTATCAGTTCAACCGGACGCCACGGCAGAAGTTACCCTAACACTTAACAAAGACTCATTTGCCTACTACGACCCCGAAACCGGCCTCTGGACCCTCCAACCCGGCAAATACGAAATACTTGTAGGCACCGCCTCAGATGCCATTGCCTATCGCTTCCCCCTCCAAATCACCACCGCCCTCACCTGGCACGATTGACGGTGATTTTCATCTCTACCACTCGCGCACCACACACCACGTGTGGTGCGCGAGTACATTGTAGCGACTCCTCTCCGGACGGCGACAACAAATTGAATTTAAGCGTATTGTATGCGAGGATATTTGCAAAGCGGAATCTCACACTGAGTAGTATTGTTAAAAAAATATAATTCACAAGTGGTTTTATTTCTTGGTGAATTTCTTTAATTATCTTTGCAAATGGTAAATCAATCAAGTCACTGTTATGAAAAATATGCTGTATTCATTTAAATTCTCCAGCTGGGCAATACGCGGTTTGCTTGCCGTCATCGTTTGTTTGATGGGCTGCAGCGTAATGTCTTGTAGCGACGAGCCGGATGAAAATTCCGATAGTTGGGATAATATTGTGCATATTCGTTTGCTTTCAAAAGACGGACAAAATCTGTTTACAGTTGATCCTGAGTTGAATTCGCTGATTGATGAAGAATTTGTAGTTAAAATCCAAGCAGGTCCATATAAGGAAGAAGAGTATCAAGTGATTCGCGCTTTGGTGCATTCGTGGGAGGATACCACTTTCAATGCCGGATGGGTTTATGATAACCTGAAATATTATGATACTTGGAGATTTAACGATGAAGGAAAAATAGTTAAATTTGGACGTGAGCGATACAATTATGCCCAACTATCTCCGCTATATGGATTTTCTCCTCATGATAAATTGTCTCACGAAATCTGGAATATGTGGTATTACTGCTTGACGGCATCGTATTATTCACTTTCAGTTGGATATGGTGAATGGGATTATGATAAATCAGACCGCACTTTCTATGTCACCATCGAATGGCCGCGGGGTGGAATGGTGTGGAATTTCGAGCACTTCATTCCTGCCGGTCATAAGGGTGATAAGCTCATGCTCAACGGTAAGGAGGTTAAGAAGAAAGACCTTCATGATGGTTACTTCCTTGATTTTGTAGTAGAGGACGAATCGCTTTATCAAGGACACCGCTATCAGGCCATATAAGCGTTAAGATTGGGCAATTTTTGCACATAAATGGCTTGAACGCCTAAATATAAAGCCGCTCGCGCACCATACACCACGTGTGGTGCGCGAGTTGCTTTATGTCTGTGAAATATGTTGATTATTGGCAAGATCGCCATACCGGGAGCCACGCCGCTCGGCGGTGTGGGGCGCGCGCCGCAGGGATGCCGTCGGATTTAGGCATCCTGATGTTTCCGGCATAGCGAAGTGGCACCTGGCCACTGGAGGATGGCGGTATGCCATTTGCAGGAGCGGGCGCGATTAATTTCGCAATTTGCGTGTGGAACGGAGTAGGGCGCGCAGGCGTGTGGCGAGCGGTGAGCGTGATGAGCTAAGGTCGGCGGCCATAGGATCGCTGAACGATGTAAGGGCAACTTCCTCGCCGAATTGTTCGGGATATATAACAATCATACTGATGCCTGTGAAGTTGCGCTGGAGCAGCGACGGCATTTCGGTGACTTCCTCAGTGTAAGATACCGAATTGGGGCGCGCGCTTATTACCACGAGCAGGTCGTCGGGATTGATTTTTACTGAGAGCAGGATAAATTCGTCAAATGAATCGGTGGTGCGGAACTCGCAGCGTATGCCATAGTTTTCGTGATATATCACCCCGCGAATCAGGGGTTGCACGTCGGCGTGGCAGCAGAAAATGATGCGGCAACCAATCTGGCGTGTGAGACGGGCCAGACCGCGCACCCAGCGCGAGAATCCTGTTTCGTATTGTGCTCCGCGCGGCACAGCCACTATGATGCGGCTTACGGTGTTCAGGGGATTGTAGCATCGCGAGATTATCACCATACGGTTGGTGGCCTTCAGGAGCTGTTCTACCTTTTTTCCAAAGAAAGAGTCGATGATATTAGCCCGACGGTGCATACCCACGATCACCTCTGTGATGTCGCGCTCGGGCACGGCGTTCAGGATGCCGGTAACGGTATTGAGGTCGAAGCGCTCGATGCCTGTAAGGGGGATGTTGACGGCAGCGGCTGTCTTTTCGGCTGTCTGCAATGATTCTTGTGAGAGATTGCGTGCTGCCCGACTGTTTTCGTTGCGCACGTGAATGGCATAGAAGCGATGAGTGCCACGGTCGTTGCGCATCAGCAGGCCAAGCTCCACCAATCCGCGGGCCATCAGTGGATTAGCCACAGCAATCAGGGTGTTATTGGTGCGGGTGGTGCGTATCATATCATCCTGATCCAGCATGCTTATGCGCAGCTTTGCAGCTCCGGCGGCTGTGACCACGGGAGCCACACCACATGTGATGAGGATTACGAGAATGGTGGAGTTGAGCACCACCTCCGACAACATTCCTAACTGATAGCCCAAAGTCACCACGGCCAGAGCCACAGCGGTGTGGGCGGTGGTGAGTCCGAAAAGCACACGGCAACCTGCGCGGCTCAGGTGGTTGAGGCGTTTGGCTATAAAGGCCGGCAACCATTTTGACACCAGTGCCACAGCGAGCATAATAGCTGCAACGGTGAGGGTATCGGTATGCATCACCACGCGCAGGTTGATCATCATACCCACGCTTATCAGGAAGTAGGGGATAAAGAGCGCATTGCCCACAAACTCGGTAGATGCCATCAGAGGCGATGCCGCGGGCACATAACGGTTGAGCACCAGTCCGGCCACGAAAGCGCCCAGCACGCCCTCAAGCCCGATGAGCTGCGCTGTCCATGCCGCCAGGAACACCAGGCACATACAATATACATACTGTGTTACGCGGTCGGAATAGGTCTTGAAAAACCATCGTGTAAGTCGGGGGTAAGCCCAAAGTATGGCGATGGTCCATAGCACAATCTTTACCAACAGCCAAATTATAGCCACTACGTCAAATGAACCCTCGCGCTTGATCGACACAGCCGATGCGATCACCAGCAGCGATCCTACCACAGCGATTATAGTGCCCACAATGGCTATGAGTACAGGCGGCGATTTGGTGATACCATATCTTGCCGCCACGGGGTAGGATATGAGCGTATGCGCGGCATACATGGCCCCTAATAGCAGCGATGTGGTGAGGTCGAGGTGCAGGATCCACACGCTCGACGCCACCCCCAGCAGCAGCGGTATAAACAGGGTGAGCAGGCCGAACATAAGGCCGCGGCGCAGGTTGAGCCGCAGGTGATACATATCTATTTCAAGCCCAGCCAGAAACATCAGGTATAGCAGACCCACCTGACCGAATATGGCAAAACTCGAATCGTCCTGAAGAATATCAAAACCGTAAGGCCCCACAATCATACCGGCAACAATCATGCCTATGATGTGGGGTATCTTAAGTTTATTGAGCAGCAGCGGCGCGAGCAGAATAATGGCCAATACGATAAAAAATATCGGAATTGGCTGAGTGACAAGCGCCGCGATGATCATACTGAAATTAATGCTGGGTGAGCCACGCCACAATCTGAACGGCATTCAGAGCCGCACCCTTGCGAATCTGGTCGCTTACGCTCCAGAACGACAATCCGCCCGAGGCGAGGTCGGCGCGCAGGCGACCCACATACACGGGGTCTTTACCCGAGATGTCCAGAGGCATGGGATACACATTGTCGGCCGGGCGGTCCATAAGCACCACGCCGGGAGCGCTCTCGAATGCTTCGCGGGCCTGAGCCACGCTTACGGGCTGCTCGCATTCCACCCAGATAGCCTCGCTATGGGCGCGAATTACAGGCACACGCACACAGGTAGCACTGACGCTGATGGTGTCGGAGTGCATGATCTTGCGAGTCTCGTTGAACATCTTCATTTCCTCGCGGGTGTAATCGTTATCGCCGAAAACGTCGATGTGGGGAATAACGTTGTAGGCCAGCTGATGAGCGAAGCGTTCCACGTGGGGCTCGCGTCCGGCGGCTATGTCGGCGTACTGCTGTTCGAGTTCCTTCATAGCCTGGGCACCCGCGCCGCTGGCGGCCTGATATGTGGCCACGTGCACGCGTGTCACGGGTGAGATTTTGTTGATGGGAGCAAGCGTCATCACCAGCTGGATAGTGGTGCAGTTGGGGTTTGCGATAATGCCACGGGGAGCATTCAGGGCATCGACACCATTGATTTCGGGCACCACCAGGGGCACATCCTTATCCATTCGGAAGGCGCTCGAATTATCTACCATAATGGTTCCGTGGGCGGTGATCACATCGGCGAAGTCGCGCGATACGGAAGCTCCGGCCGATACCAGGGCGTAGTCAACGCCGCTGAAGTCGCTCTCACGGGTTAGCTCTTCGACTATTATTTCCTGGTCGCGGAATTTGAGGCGCGAGCCGGCACTGCGTGCCGAGCCGAAGAGGCGCAGATTGTCGACGGGGAGGGCACCCCCCTCGAGGATTTCTAAAATTTCACGGCCGACAGCTCCGCCGGCCCCGACAATTGCTATGTTCATTTGTTCTGTTTATGTATATATCTAAAAATCGCTGCAAAGGTAGCAAAAAAATATGAGAGTATGTTACCTCTTTATTAGAAATCCTCTCATAAACGCGACTTTACCCGGTGAAAACAGATTACTTGTCGGCATAATGCCCTTTTAGCGACACTACAATTACAACAACTCGCTCGTTTTCGATTTTATATACTATGCGTGCGCCTTTGTCTATTCTTCTGCTCCAAAAGCCTGAAAGGTCGCCACGCAATTGTTCAACTTTTCCAGTGCCACGGTGGGGATGAATCTTGAGCTCTTCAAAAATTTCGGCTATTTTTTTGAGAATCTTCTTTTGTCCTGATTTTCGCCATTCGTTCAAATGCTTCACAGCTTCGGGCGTGAGGATAAGTTCGTAGGTCATAGTCCCAACAGTGATTTAATTTCATCTGTTGTGTATACGCGACCTTTGCCGGCTTCAAATTCTGAGATTCCACGTTTTATAGAGTCAGTATTTTCTGGGTCGTTAAACCATTCATCACCCGTTGGGGAAGGGTTTTCGTTGATTTCTACCGATACTGATTCCGCTTTGGCTATTAAAAGCGACTCGATATACCTTTTCAGGCTTTTCCCCTGAGATATAGCTAAAAGTGATAATTTCTGTAATGTGTCTAACGGGAGATCGATATTTTTTCGTTTGAGATTTACCGTGGTTGCCATATCTAATAATTTTTTATTTGCAAAGATATAAAATGTATATTATGTATACAAATTTTTATGAGTAAATATTTTTGAGGTTGGGAATTAATTGCGTAATTTTGCCTTATGATTGACGAAATTCTGAAATATAACCGTGATTTTGTGGAGCGTAAGGGCTATGAGGCCTACGCTACTTCTAAATATCCTGATAAACGTATTGCTATCGTGACGTGTATGGACACCCGACTGGTGGAATTGCTTCCGGCCGCGCTGGGCATACGTAACGGCGATGTGAAAATGATCAAGAATGCCGGCGGTACAATCACCAATCCGTTCGACTCCACGATGCGTTCGCTTCTTGTGGCTGTGTATGAGCTGGGTGTCAACGAGATAATGGTGATTGGTCACACAGGATGCGGTGTGCAGGGAATGAACGCCGCCGAGATGCTTCACCTTATGCGTGAGCGTGGCATTGATGAGGAGCATATATCATTGATGCGCCACTGCGGTATTGATCTGGACAGCTGGCTCCATGGCTTTGACGATGGCGAGCAGGCTGTGACAGAAACAGTTGATCTCATCCGCAATCATCCCCTGATGGCACACGATGTGCGGGTGGCCGGCTACATAATGGATTCCACCACAGGTCAGCTCACCAGGGTGGAAAAGTAAGCCTCGGGCTCTAATCAATCAGCTGAAGGATTTCGGCCGGCTCGGTGACTATGGTGCACGCCAGGGCGTTCACCAGCTCGCGCCTGGGGCGGAAGCCCCAGGTTACGCCTACGCTATCCACGCAGGCACGTCGCGCTGTCTCCATATCCACGCCCGAATCGCCCACATAGAGCACCTCGGATTTGGGTGTCGGATGCTCGGTGAGCACACGGAACACTATCGAGGGATCGGGCTTGGTAGGGAAACCCTCGATTTGGCCGCATACGGCGGCAAAGGGGATGTCGGGAAAGTATTTTTTGACCAGCATCTGAACCGCCCCCTCGTATTTATTTGAGGCTACGGCCACGGCTATGCCACGTGAGGTCAGGGTTTTAAGCAATTCCGGTATGCCGGGGTAGGGGCGAGTGGCATCAGCCATGTGCTCGTTGTAATATTGCTTGAAATCCACAAGCAGGCGGTCGATGTAAGCATCATTGGCATATTCGGGAGGCAAGGCGCGTTCGATGAGCTTGCGCACGCCGTTGCCCACCATGCGCTCGTATGCTTCGATGGGGTGTGTGGGCTGCGAGTGTAATTCCAGGGCGTGGTTGGTGGCTGCACCCAGGTCGTCTATGGTATTCAGCAGAGTGCCGTCGAGGTCAAATATTACAAGAGATTTCATAATGGGTATCAAGGATTAGGGAGAAATTATCAGAAAGGATAGCCCACGGCAAAGTGGAAATTGGTGTCGCGCCCCCAGCGGGGATGAATCAGCGGCCACGGTTCCTGATTCATCGCGGGGTTGTGGGCCTTGAAGCCTAAGTCGAAGCGGAGCAGAAAATAGGTGAAATCAAGGCGCAGCCCCAGGCCGTAGGCGGCGGCTATCTGACGGTAGAATTTATTGAATTTGAACATACCTCCGGGCTGGTTGGGATAGTTGTGGATAGTCCATACATTGCCGGCATCAATAAACAGCGCGCCTTCAAGCACCCAGAAAAGTTTCGCACGGTATTCGGCGCTGAACAGCATCGAGATGTCGCCGCATTGGGTGATGAAGTCGGTCACGGAGTTGCGCGAGTCGTATGCACCTGGCCCGAGTGTGCGCACCGCCCAGCCTCGCACACCGTTGGCACCCCCGGCGTAAAAGCGTTTTTCAAATGGCACCATCGACGAATTGCCGTATGGGTAGGCTATGCCTCCTGCGGCGTGGAAGGCAAAGGCGTTTCGGGAGTTGAGATTCAGCACGTAGGTATAGTCGATCTCTCCCTTTATATACTGCGAATATTGAATCCCGAACACCTTGTAAGCGCCATCCTGCGGGCGGGTGCAGAATGTAGAGGTAATGGCATACAGCAGGTTGCCGGCTATTTCGGCCGAGGCGCGCACTGTGGTGATTGATGGCTGCATGGCAAAGGCGTTGACCTCAGGGGTGGGTATACGGCGGTTGGTCTGATAGAACGTGTAGCCCATACGCATTATGAAGTGGTCCTCGTATGAATATCGCAGCAGCGGATTGGTAGGGGCGATGGAATCCAGAAAGTTGATGGTGCTACGTGGCAGACGCACATAGTTGATGTCTATAAGGTCGAAGGTGTGTCGGCGAGCCATATCGCGCAGGCGATTATTCCACTTCCATCGCCACGCGCCACCCACAATCACACGGGTGTATTCCGGGCGTTCCTGGTAATTGAACGACAGAGCCAGCTCCGTGGTGGCCTGCATACGTTTCTTGAATGAACGCGAAGCCAACGGCAGCTCGAATTTGGGAAATGTAATGCCGGTCTCGGCGGCATATTCGGAATATCGTTTGTTGATAAAGCCGTCCAAGTCGCCCGAAAGACTCTCGTATGCGGCACGGAATTTCACCGAAAACAGCTCGGAACGGTGTGCTAAGTTACGGTTCTGATATGTCGCGCCGATACCGAATCCGAGGTCGCCGGCGCTATTTGTGCCTTCGAGTTCTATTGATACGCTCTGCTTTTTGTTTCGCGATAGGGAAATCACCGCGTCGAGCAGTCCGAGCTCGCCGATGCTTCCCGCAGGCACCATCTCAATGTTGATAAATCGCAGGATGCTCAGGCGCGACAGGGCCGAATATGTGCGGTCGACACTCCGGGCATTGTATGGCTGCCCGGGTTCTATGAAACACATATCATACAGAGCCGAGGGCTTCAGGTAGCGGTCGGGGCCATACACCACCGTTATGTTGCGATATTCCACGGTATCAGTACGTACGCTGTCGGCTTGGTCGGCGAGCACAAACACAACCTTTCGCACCAGATATTGGCGGTGTCGGGCGGTTGATGTCACCCCCTGGCGGGGGCGTTCCGCGCCCGATATATTCAGCGTCAGGGCTATTTCCTTGCTGCCACGCACAGTGTCGGCGGTAAACGAAACCGATTCGCGCGAAAAATCATAGTAGCCGGCATTGTGCATCGCTGTAGCTATGGTGGTGCGCACGTTGTCCAGGCGGTTGCGGTCGAAAAGGTCGCCCGATGCAATGTCAATTATCGAGGTGTCGGCGGCAAGCACCGCAGCGATGGCCGAGTCGGGCACATTGAACGATAATGAGTTGATGGTGTGTGGCTTACCCGCGTTGATAATATAATTTACCTTAGCCCGCTTGCGTTGAGGTTGCAGGGTAGTGTCGGCCACCACCGATGCCTCCATGTAGCCACGGTTAACCAACGCCTGACGCAGCTGCCTGGTGGATGCCACGGTTAGATCTTCGTCGTATATCACCGGTGGCCGCCCCAGCGAGCGCAGCCAGCGGTTGTACCATTTAGTAGAATCCGATCCCGATAATGAATAAGTAGCGAGTTGCAGTCGGGCAAATCCCAGCACCTTATGGTTGGGCGTCTGTCGCAGGAAATTCACCAGCTCGGTAGATTTGATTTCATCGTTATCCTCTACGGTTATGGTGACATCATCCAGCAACATCTTGCCCTGAGGCACGTGCTTCACCGAGCTGCAGGCCACCAAGCCCGCAACCATCAGAACCACCACTAAAAGACGCATGCATCTATTCACGCCACAAAGTTACACAACCTGCTTCATTTACGCAAATAAACAGCCAAAACTATAGGACACCGTGGCTTTACGGTATCTTATTCCTTTGCCAGACGCAGCCGCTGCAGCGTGCACCTGATACCCCGGGCACCCTCATCCACCCATGTATGAGACTATGAAAAAATAGACAGCACCGATAGGTGTCGATGCTGTCTATTTTGTTACTTATGCGGTAGAGGATATTAAACCTCGTCGCTCTTTGTGGGCACGTGCTCAAAAAGTTTGGCTTCAAGCAAGTCGGCCTGCTGAACGCCCACGGCACGCCATACGGCTTCACCGTTTTTGAACAGGATAAGGGTAGGTACGCTCTGCACACGATAAGTGGCGGCGAGTTCCTGATTCTTATCAATATCCACTTTTACAATAGTGGCCTGATCGCCCACTTTCTGTTTTACTTGTTCCAGAATAGGAGCTTGCATTTTACAAGGTCCGCACCAGGTGGCAAAAAAGTCAACCAAAGTCGGTTTGTCACTGTTGATGATTTTTTCAAAGTCAGTCATAGGTATAAGTTTTATTTGTTTCACAATATAAACAAGCCACCAACCCAAAAGGTTTACATCACCGGACTGCATCGCGGCGGGCGCGGAGCGGTGCCGCTTCATCGGGTGCGGCGGAGGTGGTTGAGGTGCGGACGGGGTGTGGAAAATATCGCTGCAGTTTTTTTCAGGTTTATATGCTGAAAAGCCCCTTAGCAGGTTGGTGCTAAGGGGCTGCGAGGGAGCCGCGAGTGGGACTCGAACCCACGACCTTTTCGTTACGAATGAAATGCTCTACCGACTGAGCTATTGCGGCAAGGGGGCTATTGCGTGTGCAAAGTTACTAAATTTTATTGTTTCCGGCACTAAAAGTGAGCTTAATTTTTGCGTCGGAGGGAATAATTCGGCACATTGCGGGTTTGGATACGTAGGGAACGATTGAGCTTACAACCGACGATGTGCCGTAGTAGTAATCGTAGTAAGAACTGCTTGAGGCGGAATTTTCGGTGTTGACCTGCACGGGTGTGAGGGTGAAGGTGTAATCATCCGGGGTGATGTCGCCTTTTTCAAGCATTTTCACCAGATAGTTGGCCAGTCCGCTGAAGGTGTAAGATCCGCTGGTGGCGTTATAGGTGGCATAGAAAGAAGTGACGTTGTCGCACAGCGAGTTAGTGGCGAAAAATTCGTCTTTCTTGTTTTTTAGGATAAGCAGTACGTAGGGTGGCGGTGCTATTTCATATTTATTATCAATAGCCTCCACGGGCAGCTCGAAGGTGAGAGCGTTGAGCACGCGATTCATCGATGCGTAGCGGTTATAGGAAGCCATCACCTCGGGCAGGGGGAATCGGATTTCGGCTTCGTAGCCTGCGGGGGCGGCCAGTACGGGGCGATCGGATGAGGTCATAGCCACGAGTTCATCGGCCGGGGTGTATCGTATGTTGTTGTTAACCACCACTTCGGGGGTGACAGCGAAGTAGTCGCCTACATAGTTTTTCAGCTCATAGCGTGCTGAGTCGGTGTTGTAGACGTTGCGGTGATAGTAAATGCGGATTGAGGTGGTGGTGAAATCGGTGATGCGGCCGCTACCGTAGCTTGATTTGATGTAAAGACCCTTGAAAACCTGTGAGGCGAAGGTCTCGGGATCTGCAAAGACGGCGGGGTTGTCGGCGTATGCGTTCATGAGTTCGCGGCCGAGGCTCAGGGGGAGGGGCAGGGCTTTGTAGATCACTTCGAGTTTCTTGATAGAATCCGGCTCGTTGGCAGTGGAAGCAGTGTAAACGGCCGATGCAAGCGGGGCTTGCGGGTCGTAATAACCATCGGGGTCGAAGTCGCTGTAAATAGGATAGGGCAGGTCGCGGTTGAGGCGATATACTTCCAGCCCCATAGGTACGAGGGAATCGCCCACGAAATCGCCGCGGTTCATCTGCACGAAGAGTTTTACAGAGTCGATGTTTTCCGATTTCACGGTGTCGAGCTCCAGCGAGGGCATCATCTGGCCCACGAAATCGCTGTGGATAGAGCCATAACCGGGAGCGGCGATGTCGCCTATGAGCTGACTGAGCGTGCGCGACTGCACCACGTTATTTCTAACATCAGATGCGGTGACGGTGAAATTGGAATCAATGACGATCACGACATCTTCCTCGGCCAAAGAGCCGCCGACACCGGCAGAATCGTTGCAAGACACAACGCCCACGATGGCCAGTGCCGCAATGATCCAGTAAAAGATTGCTTTCATAAAATGAGATAGCGGGGTAGTGATGAATCAGAGTGAGAGATAAAACTCGCGGTAGGCATCGGCAAAGTTTTCCTTTCCGGGATATTCGAGGAGGGGTTTGCCTGACTGACGCGCATATTCAATCAGAGCAGGCGACACTTCTTCGTCGCCAATGACGATACCATCGGCGAAGTCGATACCCAGACGCATCAGGGCATCGTGGGTGGCACCGTCGGTCAGGAGCGATTTGAATTGTTCGGCGCTAAAACCGTCCATAGTGAGTTTTTCCGCCATACGCGCGTCAAGGGAGCCGTCAAAAGCATCGCTTGTGAGCGACACCACCACTTTGGCATTGCTGAGGGTGGGGTCGTCGGTGAATTTTGTGCGCAGATACATGGGTGTGAGCATCGAAATCCATCCGAGGCAATGAATTACGGACGGTGGCCAGCGCAGTTTCTTGACAGTTTCGAGCACGCCGCGGGCAAAGAAAATGGCGCGTTCGTCGTTTTCCTCGGGGAAGAGAACAGTTTCGAGTCCATCGGCCTGATGACGGTCGAAATAGTCATCGCTATCAATAAAATAAACCTGCATACGCGAGGGAAGCAGGGTGGCCACTTTGATTATGAGGGGATGATCGGCATCGTCGATTTCGATATTGAGGCCGGAGAGACGAATTACTTCGTGGAGCTGATTGCGACGCTCGTTAATGATGCCGTAGCGGGGCACGAAAGTGCGCACCTCGGTCTTGGAACCGTGGATAGCCTGTGGGAGCTCGCGGGCAAATTCGCCAAACTCACCGGTGGCCACATACGGAGCCATTTCTTGCGACACAAAGAGAACTTTATTGAGGTCCATGGATTAACGATTTAAATCTGAGCTGCAAAGTTACGAAAAAAAACCGAAAAAATCGGTTAATTAACGGATTTTATGTTTTCTAAGGCTCTCAATAGCGCGAAAGTGGGCGTGGCCGGTTGGAAAAATCTTGATTAATCAGTATTAATCAGGATCAATCAAGATTCTCCCGATTAATACTGAATTATCAAGCTAAATCCGCCCTAATCCCCGGTCAGGTCGGGTTAGCTCCGGCCCAGCCGGGTGAGCGGGCGCAGGCCATTGCATAGGGCGTAAATTCTATTTCTGGTAATATTTCTTGTTGACGTTGAAAGCGAAGGTGTGGCGGAAGATGATAGATGCGGCTGAAAAGGCTACGAGTATCACAAAGCCAACGATGAACGCAAATGTGGGCACGCCGGCGGCGTGGAACATGCTGCGCAGCCCGTCGATTGCAAATGGAGCGACCACGATGGCCAGATAGTTGGCGGCCAATACCAGAGCGAGCGACAGGGTGGATTTACAGGGATTGCTCACGGCCACGGATGCTTTGTCGTATAGCATAGGCTGGCAGATGCCGTAGCCCAGGCCGGCGCAGGCGGCGCCAATTATCATAGTCACTGTGCCGGGGTAGAAGGCAAATAATGCCAGTCCCAGCATAGCAATGACGCCCGAGAAGATAAAGGTATATCCCCGAAGCAGGCGCACAATCAGCGGCAACTGATAGCCGGGCAGCAGGATAAACAGGAAATATACGGCGGTGATGGTGCCGGTGAGGTCGGAATTCCAGTCTTTTTTCTCAATCAGGAAGGGGCAGTAATACGATATGGTAATAGTTGTGAAGGTGATTATGAAATACACGGCGATGAGCGATACGATTTTACCCACATAAAAGCCATTGTGAGACTTTTCACCGGAAGTAATCGCGGCCACTTCGGCTGTCGTGGAGCTGTCAGATGTCTGTGGCGCACAGTCGGGCTGCATATCGGGGGCATTGCGCAGCCATATACACATCACCAGCGGAATCAATCCCACCAGATATACGGCAAAGGGTACGTGCCAGTTGCCGCTATGACTCAACCATCCCACCACGAAGGTGGCGATGACAAGCACCGAATTTGAAATACCGCTCTGCAGCCCCATTACATTCATGCGATAAGAGCCTGCAAACGAGTCGGCTATAAGACCCGTAGAGAATGGAATGAGCAACCCGGCTCCAATACCTATCAGACAGCTTATGATGATAAGCTGGGTCATACTCGACGCAAACAGATACCATACCGCCGAGGCGCAGAAAAGCACCAGCGCCCCGATGATAATAGGCATTTTATGCCGGGCGAGCGAAAGCCTGCCCGAAAGCAGCACAAACGGTATTATGAGCAGGTTGGGCAGGATGGTGAGCAATTGCTTTTCAAGCTGCGTACTGTCGGGAAACACCTTGCTCAGGGTGCCCAGCATGGGCGTGACGGCAAGTCCCGGAAGATTTACAACCAGAGAAATAGACATAATGGCCAAAAAGGTCATTACCGTCAGAGGAGCTTTACCAGTCTTGATCATAGGAGAGAGATGCTAAATTAGAGATAATTAATAAACACTCCGAGCGCGCGATAGGTTCTTTTCAATCGAAAATTTATACACAAACAATCCGGATTTCACGGCGAGCGAAATCCGGATTGTTTGTGTATAAGTAACTCTAAAAAATAGTTTATATTAAGGGATATATCGTCTAATTTTAAGAGTTACTTAGGGTTGATCAGGACTGTTTCTGCTGGGCTTCAAATTCCTGCTCGGCCTGCTTGCGGGCAGCCACGGCTTCGGGCGAGGTTTCCCAGTGGAAGGGGACAAACTCGGTGCCGGGATGCTGCCACGACGGTTTCTTGAAGCATAGAATCACGAAGGGAAGCACAGTGAACAGGATCGTGCCACCGATGAGCACCGAGAACCATACCGTGTTGGAGCCCATCGAGATCTGCGACGGCGGGAAGAAGCTGAGTATAAAGGCTGTGAGCGAGCCTAAGAAGCCCACACCGCCTATGAGCCACATCATAAAGTTGCCTTTCTTGCCTATGCGATAGGGCCGTTTGGCATCTTTCATGCTGTAACGCAGGTAGATGGCAGCCGCAAACATCAGCAGATACACTATGAGATAAAGCACACATGTGAGCTGCGACAGTATCTGATAGAAGCTCTGAACCGAGGGCATGATCACCATAATGAATGCCAGAACGGTTACGGCTATACCCTGCACGTAGAGGATATTTTTCTGCACACCGTTTTTGTTGGTCTTCTGGAAGAAGGGAGGCAGATAGCCTGCCTGACCCACGGCAAAGACACCTTTCGAGGGACCAGCCACCCAGGTGAGCACACCGGCCAGAACACCGAATGCCAGAGCGATAGCGATGATAGGCGAGGCCCAACCGATATGGAAGGCTTTGAAATAATTGTCGAAGCCCACAAGCAGGCTCTGTACCAGATTAATGTCCTTGGCAGGGATAATAACGCCTAATGCGTATGTGCCGAGCACAAAGATGAGCACTGTGGCCAACGCGCCTATAATCACAGCCTTAGGATAATTGACCGTGGGATTTTTGATTTCGCGCACGTGTACGCCGCTCATTTCCATACCTGCATAGAACAGGAAGATGGATACCGCCAGAATGATATTGTCAAAGTTGGTGAAATCAGGGAAGAAGCGTCCGTGGAAGCTCATCTGCGATGTGCCGCCAGTGGCCAGGAAGATGATGCCGAGCACCACCAATATGCCGGCCGGGACAATAGTGCCCACGATACCGCCGATCTTTGACACCTTGCCAACCCAACCCATGCCTTTGAGCGAGATGAATGTGGCAAGCCAATAGATAGCGAGCACAACTATGATAGTATAGAATTTATTTGCCGCCAGATGGGAATCCATCACGTGGTCCATACCAATGAACGCGAGCGATACCGCGCCAAAGGTGAGCACTGTCGGAAACCATATCGTGCTCTCGATCCATTGCAGCCATATACCCAGGAATCCGAGTTTTTTTCCGAACGCTTCGCCCACCCAGCGGAACATACCGCCCTGCTGGTAGGGGAACATAGCCGCCAGTTCGGCAGCCACCAGCGATACAGGGATAAGGAAAACGATTGCCGCGAAAAGATAATAGAAAGCCGAACTTATGCCATATTCGGCCTCGGCGGGCAGTCCGCGGAGCGATACCACGGCTACAATATTCATAATAATGAGGGTGACAACACCCATTTTGGCCGATTGCTTGACAACCGACGTTTTGGTTGCGGGAGTGTTCGTTGCCATAATTCAAAAAATTTAATGCGGTTGTCAATCAGTTATCTCTACGGTGTCGCCGTTGAATATACCCAAGCCCAGTTTCTGCATAAAGAGCTTGATGGCTGTCTGTGCCTTCACGGAATTACCGGCATCGTCGAGCGGAGGAGCAAAGGCTGCTATGCCAAACAGTCCGGGCATAACGCCCATCACGCCGCCACCCACACCGGTTTTGGCCGGAATCCCCGAGGTGTAAAGCCAGTCGCCGGTGTGCTGATAAAAGCCCACTGTGGCTATCATTGTGGTGATTTTGGGCGAAATTTCAGGATCGAAAACCTGCTTGCCTGTTACGGGATTAAGACCGTTATTGGCTATGGTAGCCCCCATATTGGCAAGCTGCGATGAGGTAATGCCAAGCGAACACTGACGCGTGTATAGATCCAGGCTCATATCCACATCGTCATATATGCGGTTGTAATTTTTCAGCAGCCAGGAGATTGCGCGATTGTTGAAATTAGTGGCCGTTTCGCTTTCATACAGTTCGTCTATAAGTTGCGGAGCCGAGCCGCACAGTGCCGTGATATTATCGGTGATGGCTTTCCATTTCAGTTGCGAATCGCCCTGCGGCGCTATCATCGAGCAGGCGCTGATTGCACCTGCGTTTACAAGCGGTGTCGAGGGGTGATCGTTTTCGAGCAGAATGGCAAACACTGAATTGAACGGTAATCCGGTGGCATCCGCACCTATCTGCTTCAGCACCCCGGCCGGCGTATGCTGTATCATAGCCAAAATTGCCGTGGGCACTTTCGACACCGACTCTATCCCGAAGCGATATGCGGTGTCGCCGAAATTGTACGTAGTGCCGTCGGTGAGCGTGACACTCAGCCCGAAGAGGTCAGGGTTGATATCGGCCAGATAAGGAATGTAGTGAGCGTTCACACCACCCTTTACGTCCTTAGCCTGGTTGTAAGCCTCCTGAGCTGCCTGCTGTATCTGAGTTTTGGAGATAGTCTTGTGCATAAGTCAAAACTTTAAAGGTTAGGGAAATAACAAAGGCGGCAGACGGAGTGACAATTACCGTCTGCCGCCCTTATCTCAGTGTCTTATTTTCCGGTGTGGTTGAAAGATTTCTTTGCCAGGGGCACATTTTTTTCCATAGCGATACGTGTGGTGGTAGGATATTCAAGGGCGTTGAGTTCGGCCACAGCATCCTTGATGTCATGCAACAGTTCGTCGCACATATCGCGGCTGAAACCCTGCTTGCAGAGCACGCGCATCACCACCATATCCTGAATGTCTACGGGCATAGCGTAGGCAGGCACCATCCAGCCGTGCTGAGCCAGTTTGTCCTGGAGGTCGTAGAGGGTCCACTTGGCGGTCTTCTGCACTTCGGGGTTCATCAGCCAGGTAACGATGGGGTTGGGTACCTCGTCGCTGTAAGGCTGGAATTCGGGCATGGATTTGAGCTGCTCGTGCAGGTATTTTGCGATCTGCAGCGAGTTGTACTGCACGTTCTTATAGCCCTCGAATCCCAGGCGGATAAACTGGTAGTACTGACCCAGAATCTGAGCGGCCGGACGAGAGTAGTTGAGGCCCACCTGGGTCACTTCGGCACCGAGGTAGTCAACCGTGAACGACATATCTTCCGGCAGATACTGTTTGTCTTTCCATACCACCCAGCCCAGACCGGGATAAACCAAGCCGAACTTATGACCCGAGGTGCTGATAGAAAGCACCCATTTCAGGCGGAAGTCCCATTTCTTTTCAGGGAAGAGGAAGGGCAGGATGTAACCGCCCGTAGCGGCATCTACGTGAATGCATACCTCGTTGCCTGTCTCGGCATTATATTTGTCAAGGGCAGCGTCGAGTGCTTCCACATCATCGTTCAGGCCGGTCCAGGTCACACCTTCGATGGCTACCACGGCGATGGTGTTTTCATCACACATCTTTATGGCCTGCTCTATGTCCAGGGTCTTGCTCTTGGTGGTCAGGGGCACCTGACGCATCTCGATATTCCATAGGGTGGCAAATTTTTCCCATACCACCTGATATCCGGCCGAGATTACAAAGTTAGGTTTATCGTAAGGCTTGCCGGCCTTCTTGCGGCGTTCGATCCAGCGTTTCCACGCTGCGATACCGCCCAGCATGCAGGCTTCAGATGAACCGATGGCCAATGCGCCCGTTTTCCAAGTCTTTGTTTCCGGGGTGTGCCATAGGTTAGCTACGATGTTGATACATTTCTGACACATTACAGCGACACGGGGATATTCCGTTTCGTCGATATAATTCATGTCGATGGCTTCATTCATCAGCTTGGTGGCGTATTCATCCATATAGGTGGTGACGAAGGTGGCCAGATTCAGGCGGGGTTGAGTCTGGGCATAAGTTTCGTCTTTCACCATCTGGTAAGCCACCTGCGGAGTGGTAGGACCATTAGGAATAGTCTGGACGGGAGCCGGTTGTAGCATAACGTCCTCACCAAAGGGATCGCTCTTTGCGTCGCCTTGACGATAGTTAGGGTCGATCATAACGATAAGTTTTAGGGGGGGAGTGAATATAAGTTAGAGATTAACACGTATAGAAACTCTTGAACTGATGAAGCCATCATACGGTTTTCCGAGGTCCTATGCAGATAAAACGCACGTTATGAAATATAGTTCGCAGAAGCGACAAAAATTACAATCTTTTTTGTCGCTCCTTACTTGTATGTTAAAAAAAACGTCAGAATTCCCGGGCGATGATATAGTCGAACAGGTCCAGCAGCTCCGGTGCGTGAATATCGGAGGCTCGTAGGATTTCGGCAGCCTGCTCACGCAACTGGTGCATACGCTGATAGGTGTAATCTATCCCTCCCTCCCGGCGGGCATAATCCTGCAACGTGGCAATTTGATCGTCGGCGAGAAGTTCGGTGGCCGCGAGCCGGCGCATAGGCTCACATTCAGGGCTGTCGGTGCGGCCCAGTGCATAGAGCAGGGGCAGGGTAATTTTGCCCTCGCGCAGGTCGTTGCCGGTGGGCTTGCCCACCTTCTCCGAATCGAAATAATCGAAAACATCGTCGCGAAGCTGGAAGCACAGGCCCAGCAATTCGGCCACGCGCGATAGCGTGTCGGTGTCGGCATCCGATGCCCCGGCAGCGTGGCAACCCACACGGGCGCAGGCCACAAATAGCGACGCCGTCTTATAATTGATGATCTTGAAATAGCTTTCCTCGGTCAGGGAATGTTCGCGGGCATTATAGATCTGGTCAATCTCGCCCAGCGAAAGCAGTTTACCCAGCCTACCTATGGCCTCCACGATGCGGATGTCGCCGGTGGCGATGGCCTGCTGCAGCGCGGTAGACACAAAAAAGTCGCCCACAAGCACAGCTATGTGATTGTCCCACACGGCATTGATGGTGGGCACATTGCGGCGCAGTTTTGATTCATCCACCACGTCATCGTGAATCAGCGACGCATTGTGCAGCAGCTCCACAGCAGCCGCGGCATTGAGCACACGCTGTGTCACCGCACCGAAAATGCGGGCGCATAACATCACCACAATGGGACGTATCTGCTTGCCTTTCGAGGTCAGAAAACCCTCGATAACGGTATCCATCAACGGATTGTCAGCACGTAATTGTTCCCGTATCAGCGTGTTGAGTGCGGCCAAATCGGGAGCTATTGTTTGTTTTATAGTGTCAATGGATGTCATTTTCGGCTAAAATCTGCGCAAAATTACAAATAATATGCGACATACCAAACCTACCCGCCCAAAAAATAGCAGATTGAGCCATTTTTCCGCAAACGAATTAAATTCAATCCGCGCGTCCCCGCACCGGGAGCGACGCCGCTCCGCGGGGTCGGGCGCGCGCCGGATGGCAATACGCGCGTCCTCGCGCCGGGTGGCAATACGTTGATCCTACTGCTCCCGGGCTGTTAATTTTGGATGCATTCATCAGCATAAAAGTTAAAAATCGGAAAAGCAACCCCACGTATTTGCTAATAATAAGAAAAATCACTATCTTTGCACTTGCAAACCGCACGCAGAAGCCCGGGCTGGGCATGAGTGGTGGGTTGCTGATATGCAGGGCCGATTGCTCTGCAACGACATATTGAAAAGGCGTTTATCGACGCTCTTTCTTGGCTTGTTGAAACCTGGAAAACTTCAATCTCAGTCAAGAATGAAGCAAGCGGTAGATGGCTTATGTGGATATGTATCCGGAGCTGTAGCCGGCGCTCGTGCGCCTGCTACAGTTGATGCTACATATACTGCGTGAGGCTTCTGCATGTTTGCTCGTTCTACTGAGATGGGCAATTCCAGGGCCTCAACAAGCGGGACGAGCAAATGGTACAGCTCTCACGCTTTTTCTTTCTATTATCTTTATTATTTATTTCCGCCGTGAAGGAGAGCCGGGCGATATGGAGCATATTTCTTAATGTGCAGATATTCTGGTTCGAAACCCACGCCTCGCTGTGAAATGCCAAAATCCAAGGACGATTTTTCATCGGCTCTTGAGGGTTTGGTGCGCCTTTACCTGATGAATCAGAAGGGGTTTGAACAGGCCTTTTTAGGACTCAAATCAAATATCGATATGGTGTGCGGACGCAGTAATGAACACCATCGTCCGGGCGAAAAATACAAGAAACACCCCCACCAGCGTCGCCTCACCAGTGATGCCATTGAGAGCATAGCCCGGTCGCTCGCCGGAATCGAATCAATGCAGTTTGACGACTTTGAGCAGTTGATCAACTATGTGCGCACCCCCGTCATTCCATATTTCAAACTCACAAATTCTTACGACTTCGCCTTCCGCTATGGTCTGAATCACGGCATAGTGCCCCGGCGTTATGTCTATATCCATGCCGGAGCGCTCCGCGGAGCTATGCACCTGCGGCAGCTGGGGTACATATCCTTCGACCCTGCTGTCTGTAAAATAGCACATTCGCAATTCCCGCCCGTGCTGCGCCGGCTGCCCGCTTTCCATCTCGAAAACTTCCTCTGCGTAATGAAAAAACACCTCGCCGGCTTGCCCATCGCCGGCTCAACCAATAAATAAATCAATCAACATAATCAAAACCAATCAACAAATGAAAAAAATCCTACTCATGCTGTTGGGAGTGCTAATCGCCCTCCCGGCCATGGCCTTCCAATTCTCGTATCCATACGAGGGAAACACACTCATCTACGAAACAGACGGTAGCACCTGCACCGTAGTCGGACAAAATAATGTTACCGGCGACCTTATCATACCCGAAAAAGCTTTATACACCTATGTCGATCCAGATGGCAACGAGCAGGTCATTGAGTATACTGTAGTTGCCGTTGGAGACGGAGTATTCAAGCACTGTTCTCTCGAAGTTGTGTATCTGCCGCCGTCAATTGAGATGATTGGCAATAACGCTTTCCCCAGAATTAGTGAGCTCCTTCTAATAGGCTCACCAAATCTATCTTATCAGCAAGATAGTTTTGAATCTAATTCACACTGCGATACTTATTGCCCCAACGGTCTTGTATGGGATGTGGAACAATTTTTTTCTGCTAAAGTGATACACTATGATGCTACTGATGTATCGTATAAAAACGGTATCCTTTTCACCCACAATTCTACAAGAATAGAAGTAATTAGCAAACAGACCTATGAATATTTTGAGATTCCTGAAGGTGTAGAAGTTATTTCAACACTGGCATTCGATAGAAATCATCCCGAAAAATTTATTTATAATGGAATTACAAAAATTAAGATTCCGGCTTCGTTAAAACATATCGAAGCAAATGCCTTTTTGGGTATGTCGATTTCAGAGGTAGATATTGCCGACTGGGATGAATGGTATAATAACGTTCAGCTTGATAATCTCTATTCTAATCCTTATTATGCGTGTAATCCTACGGTCAACGGTAAAACAGTTACCACAGTCGAATTTACTAAGGA
>CAZHDH010000011.1:0-43218 GCA_964531245.1 uncultured Bacteroides sp.
CACAGAAGATAGTAGGAGGAGTCCCGGTCGAAGGCCAGGCGGTTGGCCCGGTGGTTGATGAGGCCGTACTTTCGGGTGTCGCCGACATCACATCGAAAAACGAATCGAAAAAAATTCGGTTCCTCAAAAATTTCGATCTCGTGGAAGAAAAATTCCGCGACATCACCGCCAAGGATTTCGAGCGGAACCGCAAACCTCCGGTCGACGGCAATGAGATTATGCACATTTTCGGGCTGCACCAAAGCCCTCTCGTGGGTTATTTCACCAAAAATCTCAAACAGGCCATAAAGGACTGCGAGATTGAGGATAACCGCCACGCCGCACTCGAATATCTGATGAAACTGGCCGCAGACGCCAACGTGCCCGTGGTAAATCCACCGGCCGACGAACCCGAGTCCTCTTCTGAATCACCCGACACTCAAACCTCTGAATAAATGTATTACGTAACCAAAACGCTCGAAATATCTGCTGCACACCGCCTCTCGCTTGATTATGAGAGCAAGTGCACCAACCTGCACGGACACAACTGGATCGTGACCGTGCACTGCCGCGCACGCGAGCTTAACAGCAACGGCATGGTCACTGATTTCACCCACATCAAACGCACTGTTTCCGATGTGCTCGACCATGCCTGTCTGAACGATGTGCTCAGCTTCAACCCCACGGCCGAAAACATAGCCCGCTGGATATGCGACACCGTGGAGAATTGCTATCGTGTGGATGTGCGCGAAAGCGAGGGTAACACAGCCACTTATATACGCGACGATGACTGAAAAGCTTTATAAGGTAAACGAAATATTTTACTCGCTTCAGGGCGAAGGATTTTATACCGGCACCCCGGCGGTATTCCTGCGATTCAGCGGATGCAACCGTGCATGCGCGTTCTGCGACACCGACCACCATGACGGCACACTTATGAGCACCGATCAGATCGCCCGCCTGGTGGCCTCCTTCCCGGCACGCCATCTTGTGGCCACCGGTGGCGAACCCCTGCTTCAGCTCGACAGCCACCTGCTGCGCGCCCTGAAAGCCCACGGCTTTTATGTGCAGGTAGAGACCAACGGCTCGTGCCCAGTGCCCCCCGAGGTGGATTGGGTTACATGTTCGCCCAAGGATGCGCCGTGGGCCATTGACCGTATCGACGAACTGAAAGTAGTGTATCAGAACGACCCCGACCACCTGCTGCGGCTGGCTGAATTGCTTCCTGCCACCCGACATTTCGCACAGCCTCTGTCGGGCGGTAACATCCCCGAGACCATCGAGTTCTGCCTTAATAATCCGCAATGGAGGCTTTCGCTCCAGACCCACAAACTCATCGACATCAGATGACCACCCCGCGCATTCTGCTTATAATCTGCACCCTGCTGGTTGCCCTGGCCGGGCGCGCCTCCGACTCCATTACTGTATCGTTGGCCACCTGCTACCCCGGCGGCGACATCTACGAGCTTGAGGGACATTCCGCACTTGTCATAACTGAGCCGGGTCGTCCTGATGTAGCGGTAACCTATGGGATGTTCGACTTCAATGCGCCACATTTCGTGTATCGCTTCGTCAAGGGCGAAACAGATTATATGGTAGGGCTGGTTGACTGGCAACGGTTCAAATATGCATACGAACGCGAGGGGCGACGAGTCGTGACCCAACGCCTCAACCTCACCCCCGAGCAAACAGCCCGGTTACTGGCCAGGGTGAGCGACGACTTGCGACCCGAAAACAGCACCTATCGCTATAATTACGTGTACGATAATTGCGCCACTCGCCCCCTGCGCGCCATCCTTGCTGCATACGCGCCGGATTCTGTCACGATGGGCGCAACCACATGGGAAGCTGCCGGCGATCAATATTCATTCCGCGATGTAATGCGATGCTATCATGCTAATTATCCGTGGTATCAGTTTGGAATCGACCTCGCGCTTGGCAGTGGCATTGACTATCCACTGCACCCCTCTCAGCTTGCTTTCTGCCCTATGGAGCTACGGGATATGCTCGCCGGCGCCACTATAAACGGCTGCCCGGTGGTGACTTCAGAAGATGTGGCCGTTGACATCCCGGCCGGATATATGGTAGCCGCCCCTACCCCGTGGCCGTTGCGTCCGCTCACGGTGTGCTGGGCCGTTTTCATTGTAATAGCCACAATATGCATTTACGATCTGAGGCGCGGCAACGTTAGTCGCATCGCCGATACGATATATTTCACGATAGCCGCACTTGCCGGTTGCCTGATTGCATTTTTAGTTTTCATATCGGTGCACGAAGCCACATCGCCCAACGCGCTTATATGGTGGCTGAATCCATTTTGCTTCATCCCGGCGATTTTTATTTGGTTAAAAAAGCTCAAGATTTTCGTTTTCTCATACGAAATTATTAACTTTGTAGTAGTATTTGCGCTAATCATAGCATCACCGTGGTTGCACCAGAGTTTCAACCCCGCTTTCTACCCTCTGATGCTGGCCGATATAGCCCTCGGCGCACGATACATATTGCTGACTTACAACAAGATAAAGAAATAGCATAATGTCTCATCCCTACCGCTGCCGTATTCCCGGAATTTTTCTGGCGCTCATCACATCTGTGGTGGGTATGGCTCTGCCTGCATCCGCGGCTGAGGGACACCGTATGGTGGTGAGCATTATGATCGATGGTCTGGACGACCAATATGTTGAACTGCTCCGCGAGAAATTCGGTCCCGATGGTTTTAACCGACTGATTCGCGAGGGAGTTCTGATTGCAAATGCCGATTACGGCACCAATCTTGACGCCGCAGCAGCAGCATCGATGGTAATGACAGGCGCCTCGCCTTCCGTTACCGGAATAACCGGTGCCGAGGTTTACGACAGCAATTCAGACCGCATTCGTCCGGTGATGTTCGACCCCGATGTGTTGGGCAATTTCACCTCCGACACCTTCTCACCAAAAGTGCTCTCTGTCAGCACTCTGTCAGATGAAGTGAGAATAGCCGGCGGAGGCGTTAATCGAGTTTTCTCGATAGCGGCAGATCCTGCTATGGCTATCGTGACCGCCGGGCACGCCGCCGGGGCTGCCATTTGGCTTAACGATGCCTCGGGCAACTGGGCCTCATCCACCTTCTACCGCGACCTGCCCACATCTGTGACACAGCGCAACCGTGTGCGCCCGCTTGCCTCGCGGCTCGACACAATGCAGTGGGTACCGCTGGCTCCGGAATCATCATACCCCGGACTGCCTGAACACCTTACACATTACAAATTCAGATACACATTCCCGCGTGGTAATGCCGACCGCTATGCGATGTTTGCTGCATCGCCGATGGTTAACACCGAAGTGACCGACATTGCCTCCGATATTATCGACGACCTCAAACTCGGCTCCACCGATGCCGGCGCACCCGATATGGTGAGCGTTACATACTCGCTCAAACCATTCGACTATACACGCAACTCCGACAACCGCTACGAGCTGATGGACTCCTACCTGCGCCTCGACCGCGACTTATCGCGACTGATGGCCAAGGCCGAAAGCGCTGCGGGTAAGGGTAATACAGTATTTATCGTGGCAGCCCTGCCCCCCTCGGGCCGCACCCGCCGCGACGACGAACGATGGAACATACCTTTCGGCGAATTTTCCACCAAGCGAGCCAAAAGCCTGCTTAATATGTACCTCATGGCCAAATTCGGCAATGGGGAATGGGTAAGTTCGTTCTATGAAGGGCAGTTTTTCCTGAATCACAAATTGGTGGAAAGCGCCGGTGTATCGGCTCACGACATACGTCGCGAAGCAGCCGATTTCCTGGAACGCATGAGCGGGGTAAGCCGCGTGATCACCATTGATGAAATACTGTCGGGACGCGGTGATACACGCCTCGAAGCGTTGCAACGCAATACCAGCGCGGCATCCTCAGGCGACCTTTTTGTCGAGGTGGCTCCCGGCTGGGAAACCGTCGACGACATCGTCACCCCCGCTGCCCCCGACCGCCGGGTATATGTGAGCCGGATGACTCCTGCGCTCGCTCCGGTATTCATACTCGCGCCCGATTTGGATGCGCGCACAATTGACACACCCGTTGACATTCGTGTTGTGGCCCCCACTGTGGCACGAATTTTGCGGATACGTTCGCCCAATGCGGCTGCTATGCCCCCGTTAACGCTCAAATAAGACGTTTTCCGGCATAATTTTAGTTAAAACCAAATGTTTTAACTACCTTTGCAAGCGTATTCACAAAATTCGATAATAAGAAAACCACAATATAAATGTCTTTAGAATCTATACTTAAAAGCATTTTCGGCTCAAAGGCCGAACGTGACCGTAAAAAATACCTCGATTACGTAGCCAAAAATATCACTCCGCTGCGCGAGGAAATGGCCGCTCTTTCAAATGACGAACTGCGCCAGCGCGTGGCCGATGTGCGCGCCGACATCCACAATGCCGTAAAGGAGGATGAGGATCGCATCGCATCTTTAAAATCCGAAATCGAAAACCTTCCGCTCGACGAGCGTCAGCCCCTGTGGGACGAAATCGACTCGCGCGAGAAACATATTAAGGATGTGCTCGAAGAAAAACTCGACGAGCACCTGCCCGTGGTGTTCGCTGCCATGCGCGATGCCGCACGTCGATTTGCCCAGAACGATACCGTGGTGGTGACTGCCACCGATCTCGACCGCGACTTCGCCGGTCGCGGTGCCGACTTCCTCACCATCGAGGGCGACAAAGCCATATACAAAAACCGCTGGGTTGCCGGCGGCAACGAAATCAAATGGGATATGGAGCACTACGATGTGCAGATGGTGGGCGGCAAGGTGCTCAACGAGGGCAAGATTGCCGAAATGGCCACCGGTGAGGGTAAAACCCTCGTGGCCACTCTGCCCGTATTCCTGCGTTCGCTCACCGGCCGCGGCGTTCACGTGGTGACCGTGAACGATTATCTGGCCAAACGTGACTCGGAATGGATGGGTCCGCTGTATCAGTTCCTCGGATCTACCGTTGACTGCATCGACAAGCACCAGCCCAATACAGCCGCACGCCGTGCCGCCTACAACTGCGACATCACCTACGGCACAAATAACGAATTCGGCTTTGACTACCTGCGCGACAATATGGCTATGGCACCCGAAGATATGGTGCAACGCTCTCACTACTACGCTATTGTCGATGAGGTCGACTCTGTGCTGATCGACGATGCCCGTACCCCTCTGATTATCTCAGGTCCCGTGCCCCGCGGCGAGGAGCAATACTTCAACGACTACAAACACAATGTTGAAAAGGTTGTGGATGCACAGCGTCGCTTGGTCAACCAGATTCTGACCGAGGCCAAGGCAAAAATCGCTTCCGACGACAAGGATGTGCGCAAGGAAGGTGCCCTGCTGCTGTTCCGCGCATATAAGGGTCTGCCCAAGCATGGTGCCCTGATCAAGTTCCTGAGCCAGGAGGGTATGAAGACCCTGCTGCTAGAAACCGAAGCCCACTATCTGCAGGACAACGCCCGCGAAATGCCCACCGTCACAGATCCTCTCTACTTCGTTATCGACGAAAAAAACCGCTCGGTGGAACTCACCGACAAGGGTCTCGACGAGCTCACCAAGACCGTTTCCGATCCCGAATTCTTTGTGCTCCCCGACATCGCCTCGCAGCTCTCGGAACTGGAACACCAGCCCGACACCGAGGAACGCCAGCAGCGCAAAGACGAGCTGATGAACGACTATGCGATCAAGAGCGAACGCGTGCACACCGTTACTCAGCTCCTGAAAGCGTACACCCTTTTCGAACGCGAGGTGGAATATGTCATTGATGACAATAAGGTGAAGATTGTAGACGAGCAGACCGGACGTATTATGGAAGGCCGCCGCTACTCTGATGGTCTGCACCAGGCCATCGAAGCCAAGGAAGGCGTGAAAGTGGAAGCTGCCACACAGACCTTCGCCACTATCACCCTCCAGAACTATTTCCGTATGTATCATAAGCTTGCCGGCATGACCGGTACAGCAGAAACGGAAGCCGGCGAATTCTGGGATGTTTACAAGCTCGAAATCGTAACCATTCCCACCAACCGCCCTATCGCGCGTGTGGATATGAACGACCGCGTCTACAAGACCAAGCGCGAGAAATACAACGCTGTAATCGCTGAAATCGAACGCCTCCACGCTATCGGCCGCCCGGTGCTTGTGGGCACCACTTCGGTGGAAATCTCCGAGCTGCTGAGCCGTATGCTCCAGTTGCGCAAGATCAAGCACCAGGTGCTCAATGCCAAGCTCCACCAGCGCGAGGCCGAAATCGTGGCTCTTGCCGGTCAACCCGGCGCCGTGACCATCGCCACCAATATGGCAGGCCGTGGTACCGACATCAAGCTCACCGCCGAGGTCAAGGCCATGCAGGACAAGGAAATTGCCAAAGGTAAGGATGTGGGCGGCCTGGCCATCATCGGCACAGAACGCCACGAAAGCCGTCGCGTCGACCGCCAGCTGCGCGGACGTTCAGGCCGTCAGGGCGACCCGGGTTCGTCTGTTTTCTTCGTATCGTTTGAAGACCAGCTGATGCGCCTGTTTGCCACCGACCGCGTTATGAAGCTCCTTGATACCTTTGGTTATAAGGAAGGCGAAGTGATTGAACACAAGATGGTGAACAACGCTATCGAAAAAGCGCAGCGCCGTGTGGAAGAAAACAACTTCGGTATCCGTAAACGTCTCGTGGAATACGACGACGTGATGAACAAGCAGCGCAACTATATCTACACCCGCCGTCAACACGCTCTGAAGGGCGAACGCCTCGGTATCGACATCGCCAATATGATCTACGATTCCGTCGAGAATCTGATCCGTTCATCGGAAGGTATGGACTTCGAATCGCTGCAACACGAAATCTTCCGCCTCTATGCTATCGAAGCTCCCTTTGACCAAAACACATACAACAGTATGTCGGTAGAGGAGCGCATCGACGCCCTGCACGAAGCTGCCATCAAGGCCCTCAACCGCAAGGAAGACCGCATACGCGAAATCGCGATGCCCGTGATCACCAGCCTTATTCAGGACAAGCAGATGACCGGCAAAATCATCGTGCCCATCACCGATGGCAAACGCCTGTTTAACCTGCGCATCGATCTCGAAGAAGCCGCTGCTACCGAAGGCCGCAACATAATCAAGGAATGGCAGAAGGGGCTTTCACTCGTCACCATCGACGAGCTCTGGATGACTCACCTGCGCGAACTCGACCAACTGCGCCAGAACGTGCAGAACGCATCCTACGAGCAAAAGGATCCCCTGGTAATCTATAAGGTAGAAGCCTTCCACCTCTTCCAGGATATGCTCTCTCGCCTGAATGCCAAGATGGTAACAGCCCTGATGCGTGCTCAGATTCCTATGCGCGAAGCCCCCGCTCCGCGTCCCAATCCCGAAGCTGCACCTGAGCAATCGCAACAAGCACCGCAACAGCCCGCTCCCAAGGCCGCTCCCGAACTCAAACAGGCAGCTCCCGAGATGCCCCGTAATTATAATTACACCACCTCGAAAGCCACACTGCCCAGCGAGGAAGCCCGCCAGAAAGCTGCCGCCGCCCCCCAGGGCGAACAGCCAAAAGCTATGCCCGCCAAGGCCGATCCCCGCATCGGCCGCAACGACCCCTGCCCCTGCGGTTCAGGTAAAAAATATAAGAACTGCCACGGCCAGGACCTCTGACCCTTGACCGTCAACAGATAACCGCGCGAGCCATGTCATCCCGACACGGCTCGCGCTCATTTTTTCTATACTATATGAATATCCGGAGCTAATCCTCCCTGTCCTATATATATGTTTTAGATGCGAAAGGATATTCATATAAATATTTTTGACACCCGGGCCGGGTTGATACCGGATACAGGCAGTGAGCTTAACCATGTGGGGAATGTAAGAGCTTGTTGGAGCACATTCTTGTGGAAAATCTTGATTATTCCAAGGATTCTGCCGAACTTTGCACCACCATTTAAGAGACTCAAAGAATACTATCAATAAAACAACGTGGAAAATTCATCATATACTATGGCCGAGGCTATAGCCGAAGCCAAACGCTGCCTGAATTGTAAAGCCCCGCAATGCAAACGTGGCTGCCCCGTGGGGAATGATATTCCCGAGTGGATTCATCAGTTGTCGATGGGTAATCTGGGCAATGCGATGAGTATAATCAATGCTAAAAGTAATCTGCCGGCTGTGTGCGGCCGCGTGTGTGCCCACGAACGACAGTGTGAAGGCCACTGCGTGCTGGGCAAGAAGGGCGCCCACATAAACATTGGCCGTCTGGAGCAATTTGTTGCCGATTTTGATACCCAGATGCACCTCACGCGCCAACCCATCGTGCAGAAGTCACGTGGCCGCGTGGCCGTAATCGGGAGCGGACCTGCAGGGTTGACCGTAGCGGGCGAGCTTGCGCGCGGCGGCTTCAATGTAGAGATTTTTGAAATGGAGCCTCAGGCGGGTGGAGTGCTCACCTTTGGTATTCCCGAATACCGTCTGCCAAAGGCTATCGTAAAAAGCGAGATTGAGAAAATAAAACAGCTTGGTGTGAACATCACTACCGACGTGACCATCGGACCCGATATGAATATTGATACACTTTTTGAGAAGGGTTTCGATGCCATATTTATGGGTACGGGCGCCGGGAAGCCAAATAAGCTGCCTATCCAGGGTGTGCATTACGATGGCGTGCGTCAGGCCATATATTTCCTGCGCCGCGTGGGTTTGTATAACGAGGGGCTTATACACCGCAAGGAAGTGCCTATCAACGAGGGCGATATAGTGTATGTAGTAGGGTGTGGCAATACTGCGATGGATGCATCGCGCACAGCCCTGCGTTTCGGCGCCTCGCGTGTGATAATCGTGTATCACCGCAAGATGGAGGAAATGACTGCCCTGAAAACCGAATATGACGAAGCTGTGGCAGAAGGTGTGGAATTTATGTGGCAGACATCACTCACCACCATCCAGCCCGCTGCCGACGGAGGCTATGACATAACTCTGGTGCAGGACGGCTCACCCTGCACTGTCAAGGGACACAAGGTGATATTGGCTGTGGGCAGCGGGCCGGCGAGCCGCATTGTCTCCACAACTCACGGGATAGATGTGGATGCCAAAGGGTATGTGCTCACCCGCGAGATCCCCTTCGGTATGACCACCCGTAAGGGGGTGTTTGCCGGCGGAGACGTCTCCGGTAATCAGGCCACTGTGGTTCACGCTATGTCTAACGCTCGCGAAGTGGCTGCGGGTATCGCCGCGTATGTGAATGCCCTCAATCTTATGAAAAGCATCGACCTTGCATAATGCTGTATTTAAGGAATTTTAAGTGGGTATCATAGTTGATTTTTTGTAACTTTGCACAAATTTGATTCCGAAATGAAAAAGTATAAATTATCGGCTGCATTGATGGCTGCCGTTTCCCTGAATATGATGGCACAGCTTCAATATCCCGCCGCCCCGCAGGACGGCACTACTTACGAGGCTTTCGGCATTACGGTAGACGACCGTTACCGCCCGCTGGAAAATGATACTGCAGCCGCTACCCTGGCTTGGGTGGAGGCTGAAAATGCCGTGACACGTGGCTATCTTGACAAAATTCCGTATCGCGGCGCTATCAAGAAACGCCTCATCGCCCTTAATGACTATGCCAAAACCGGTATGCCCTCTAAGGAAAACGACGGATTGTATTACTGGTATCATAATAACGGATTGCAGAACCAATCGGTGCTGATGCGCGGCAAAACTCCATACGCCGCCGATGCCGAGGTATTTCTGGATCCTAACACACTGAGCACCGACGGCACTGTGGCTCTCACCGGTGTGATGCAAAGCAAGGACGGTAAATATACGGCATACACAATATCGCGTTCGGGCTCCGACTGGACCGAAATTTATGTGCTTGACACCGCCACCGGCAAACCGCTTGCCGACCATATCGAATGGGCAAAATTCACCGGCGCACAGTGGAGCGGCGATGGATTCTACTATTCAGCCTATCCGCGCCCCGAGGCCGGCAAGGAGTTTTCTAACGCTAATGAATACCATTCGGTGTATTACCACAAGATCGGCACCCCGCAGAGCCAGGACGTGCTGGTGTATCACAACGCCGACGAGCCGTTGCGTTTCCACCAGGCCGATGTGACCGAGGATGGGCGTTGGCTGCTGATCGAAGGCGGTGGTCAGGGTTTCGGTAATTCGCTGGTGGTGAAGGACCTCACAGATCCCTCAGCTGAATGGCTCACAATTGAACCGGGCCAGGATAAGACCCTGACGGTAATTGACACCACCGACGACGGCTGCCTGCTGGTGTACACCTCAGACTCCGCTCCGCGCTATCGCCTGGTGAAAATCGACCCCAAGCATCCCGAACGTGAAGCCTGGACCGAAGTGATTCCCGAAAGCACCGAGGGGGTGCTCACAGCTGTGTATCCCGCTGCCGACCGCCTCATAGCGCTCTATGAACGCGACGCCGCACATCACGCTTACGTTTACGACCGCCAGGGCCGTCAGGCAGGCGAAATCAAATTCCCCACTTACGGCTCGGCCGGCTTCTCCACCTCAAAAAAATCTCCTGAGGTTTACTATTCGTTTTCGTCGTTTACATATCCCGCTGAGATTTACAGCCTGAACCTTAACACGCTGGAAAGCACCCCGGTGCACGCCACCAAGGTTGCAGGACTTAATCCTCAGGATTACGTTACGGAGCAGGTGTTCTATCCCTCGGCCGACGGCACCAAGGTGCCTATGTTCATCACCTATAAAAAAGGGCTGAAGAAAGACGGCACCAACCCTGTGTATCTCTATGGCTACGGAGGCTTCAACGTGTCGCTCAACCCCGGTTTCTCGCCCTCGCGTATGCTTTGGCTTGAAAACGGCGGGATCTATGCTCAGGCCAACCTGCGCGGTGGCGCCGAGTATGGCGACGCATGGCACACCGCCGGCACCAAGATGCAGAAACAGAATGTATTTGACGATTTTATCGCTGCCGGCGAATATATTGTCAACCAGGGATGGACCACTCCGGAGCTGCTCACAATCGAGGGCGGTTCAAACGGTGGCCTGCTGGTGGGCGCGGTGGTGAATCAGCGACCCGAGTTGTTCCGTGTGGCTATTCCCCGCGTGGGCGTGATGGATATGATGCGATACCACCTGTTCACCATCGGCTGGAACTGGGCCAGCGACTATGGCACAGCCGACGATTCACCCGAAATGGCTTCATACCTGCTGGGCTACTCACCCCTGCACACCATTAAGAACGACGGCACCCCCTACCCCGCCATTATGGTCACCACTGCCGACCATGACGACCGCGTAGTGCCGGCTCATTCGTTCAAATACGCTGCCGCGCTCCAGGCCGCCGATACCGGCGACCAACCCAAACTGATCCGCATTGATTCCAAAGCCGGACACGGCGCAGGCAAACCCATAGGTAAGGTGATTGATGAATGGACCGACATCTATTCGTTTATCTTCAACAATCTCGGAATCAACATAGATCCCAAAAATTGATTGCTAAGAAATATACCACACTGGGGCGCATTGCCACAGCTATAATAGCTGCGGCGATGTGCTCGGCGTGTTTCACAGGTATCGAAAGCACTCCGAAAATCACGGCTTCCGAGGTGCGCAAGGCCGGCGCGCTCCCTTCTGTCGAGGAGGAATTTGCCACGGCTATACGTCCTGAGCCGCCCGCTCAGTGGCTCCCCGGCAAGCAGTGGCGCATCGACGACGCGCGCGCAGACAGGGTGTTCGACCCCTCGTCTACCGCATCCACCGACTCTCTGCGCGGCGAAACCATTGAGCTGATAGACACCCGCCGTGTTACCGGCCTCACCGGCCGCGAGCTGCTGGAGCTGCGACTGCGCCCTGTCTCACGCGATGGTGTGCTGATATATCGCGCCGACGGCTTCGCCGACGATATTTTGGCGCGTCCGGAGCTTAATCTGCCGTTTTGCATTGAGATGTCGGCGGTGGCTACGGCTGATTCGCTGATGCGCGGACGCGATATTTTTGTGACCTCACCGCTATGGCTCGATAGTGTGGGACGCGCCGAAACCGGCCTGCATCACATAGCCGTCAGAGTAGATTCCGTGGGCGCCGGCACTTGGCAATATCCCCTGCAAGTGTATTTTCATTCCGACGAACACCACCGCCGCGGACGCGTGCTGATGACATACGGCGACACTCCCGGCGCCACGCGAAATTTCGACCGGTTATTCTCTTTCACCGACCCGCGCAAATCATATCCGCGCATATTGCCTGAAACCTGGGACAAGATTATTCATAGCAAAATAACAGAAGGTATGAGTCGCGACGAGTGTCGCCTATCGCTTGGCGCGCCATCACGTATCGACCGTGGTGCATCACAATCGGCTGTGCTCGAGCGCTGGACCTATCCCGACGGTATTTATCTGATATTTGAAGACGGACTGCTCATACGCTATCGTTTATGAAACCGTTTATACTCACATTCCTGGGTACCGGCACATCCACAGGGGTGCCCACCATAGGCTGTCAATGCCGCACTTGCACATCGGCTGATCCGCGCGACAAACGCCTGCGCGCCTCGGTGCTTATCACGCTGCCCGACAAGCGTAATATCCTGATTGACTGCGGGCCCGACTTTCGCACCCAGATTTTGCGCGTGGGTAGCCCGGCTCTGCAATGCGCTCTGCTCACACATAGCCATTATGACCACGTTGGGGGTATCGACGACCTGCGTCCATATTGCTTCGGCAACCGCAAATTCCCGATTTACTGTCAGGAGGATGTCGACCAAGACCTGCATGACCGCAATCCGTGGTCGTTTGCAAAAAAACTCTATCCCGGGGTGCCCACCTTTAATATTCGTGATGTAGAAGGACTGAAGCCGTTCAAAATAGGTTCGTTTTCCATCACTCCCATTCCAGTGATTCACGGCAAGCTGCCTATTCTGGGTTATCGCATCGGTCCATTGGCCTACATCACAGATTGCAGCATTATGCCACCTGAATCAGTCGAAGCCCTGCGTGGTGTTGACACACTTGTAATCAACGCATTGCGCCCTGCGCCCCACCCCTCGCATCTATCGCTTCCAGAAGCTCTGGCTCTGGTGGAGCAGATAGGTCCGCGCGTCACTTACCTCACCCATATATCACACGACATGCCCCCGCATAGCCGGGTGGAGCTGCCCTGCGGGGTGCATCTGGCCTGCGACGGCCTCACCGTTGAGGTTCCCGCTGAATAAATCAGGGGGGATTATTTATCAAAAAAGGTTTGTTTAAGTATTTTTTTGAATTGGGGATTTGTAATTTCCCACAAGATTTTGTTATCTTTGTAGTCGTAACAGAAAAACCTCGACACCGAGGCTAATACCTTTGTACGAAAAACAATTTATAACTAAAACATAATTCAAGATGAAACCTTACGTAATGGGCATTGATATCGGCGGTACCAACACTGTGTTCGGTATCGTTGATGCTCGCGGTGTAGTGATCGCAAGTGGATCTATCAAAACTGCAAAGCACAGCAAAATTGACGATTATATCGACGAGCTTTACGAAGAAGCAACCCGTCTTATCAAAGCAAACGATGCCGAGGGCAAAATCCATGGCATCGGTATCGGCGCACCTAACGCCAACTATTACAATGGTATGATTGAGGATGCCGTGAACCTCCCCTGGCCCACTCCCATACCTTTGGCTAAACTCGTGAGCCAGAAGTTCAACCTTCCTGTAGCCATCACCAACGATGCCAACGCTGCCGCTATCGGCGAAATGACCTACGGCGCCGCCCGCGGTCTTAAGGATTTTATTATGATCACCCTGGGCACAGGCGTTGGTTCGGGCATTGTAATCAATGGTCAGGTTGTATATGGTCACGACGGTTTTGCCGGCGAACTCGGCCATCTGATCGTAAAACGCAACAACGGCCGTCTGTGTGGCTGCGGACGCACCGGCTGTCTCGAAGCATACTGCTCGGCTACCGGCGTGGCTCGTACAGCACGCGAATTCCTTGAAATCCGCCCCAACGAACCCTCACTGCTGCGCAATCTGCCCATCGAAGACATTACTTCTAAGGATGTGTACGATGCAGCTATGAACGGTGACAAACTGGCTAAAGAAGTGTTTGACTACACCGGCACCATTCTGGGTGAGGCCCTGGCAGACATGACCGTATTCTCGTCGCCGGCAGCGTTCATCCTCTTCGGCGGTCTGGCCAAGAGCGGCGAACTGATCATGAAACCCGTGCGCGAAGCCATGGAAAAGAATATGATGTCTGTATTCAAAGGCAAACCCAAACTGATGCTTTCAGAACTCAAGGAAGCCGACGCCGCCGTCCTCGGTGCCAGCGCCCTGGGCTGGGAAGCTAAAATGGATTAATCCCTAACGCACAGCGCTCAGCCGCCAAAGCGGTGCGCTAACCCTATAAGCCGAGCTACGTTCCGTTCGCGAAACGTAGCTCGGCTTCGTTTCTACGCCCCGGAAACATACTGACAGCTCACAGCGCGCATCCTGACAAACACGCAAATCACAATATAACACCCTGATTTACAAATAATTGTAGGGACGCAAAAATTTTTGCGTCCCCTGCCGGACGGCGACACTGCGTCTCCTCATCCGGCGCGCCTGACACCACGGAGTGGCGGCGATCCATTGGACAGTGAAACCCATCCGGGCGCGGACGCAAAAATTTTTGCGTCCCTACAAAACGTTAGTAATCAATGTGATACGTTGAAATATTTCGCCGGAGGGACCGGGGTGTACGCCGCTCCGCGGGGTGGTACGCGCGCCGGTGGGGGTGACTTCCGCGGGAGGGTGTAAATGGTCGCAACAGGGCATAAAAAAAGCGTCAAGCGATACTTGACGCAGTGTCCGAGATGAGATTCGAACTCACACAGCATTTCTGCCACTACCCCCTCAAAGTAGCGTGTCTACCAATTCCACCACCCGGACAACTTTGCTTTTGAGTTATAAAAGTGAGCGAAAAACGGGACTCGAACCCGCGACCCCGACCTTGGCAAGGTCGTGCTCTACCAACTGAGCTATTTTCGCAGTGGTCAAACGCTCTTTTCGCGTTTGCGTTGCAAAGGTACGCATTATTTTTGAATCTGCAAGGGCTTTGCCAAAAAAAATGCGCACGGGAGGCTATTTTTGTGCATTGAAGGGGTTATCCGAGGATATCGCGCTCCAAAATCTGGGCCGAAAGGGTGTCTGCGGTATGGATCAAGGCCACCAACGGCGATTTCTTCTGTGCCATACGGTATGATTTTTCCATTTCAATAGATTGCGCGGGAAGATCCCAGGGGCCCATGTGCCATCTGATAGCGAAAATTTCCTGATCATCGAGGTCAAGGCCGCTGCGAAGGAGCATAATAACGCTTTTTTCGCCGTGTCCCACGGGCATTTCGGAATAGTCGACGTCATATGATTCCACATCTTCCCAGGTACCTATGTCGTTGCGTTGCTTCCGGCGCACCAGGCGGTAGATGTTGGTCTTGCACACATCGTGAAGCAGGGCGGCGATGGCTATGGCTTCGGGGGTAAGGAATTTTTCGGCATCGGGGCGCAGGCGCAGGATTGAGTCGCGCAGACTCATCGCCATATCGTAGACGTTGAGTGAATGCTGCACCAGACCGCCGGGAAAGTTGAAGTGATTCCGAGCCGATGCGGGCGCGTCAAAAAATCCCCAGTCGGTAAGATCTTCGAGCACATAATCCATACCATCGCGACCGGTAGCACGCAGTATTTCGCAAAAGCGTTCTTTATTTTTTTCTTTATCTGTATTTGCCATATTTTCTATATTTACCAAAATTAAAGTATCGGGCTGAGCAGGCGCACTATGCTGGCCACGGCGCGACGCCATAGCGGACGCTGCCGCCATATCTGGGGAGTGATCCGGTGAGATTTAGTCAGGTCGGTGCGGAATATCTCGGTGAGCTGCTGATTGAGCGTTTTGGAGTAGAAGAACAGGTTGCCCTCGAAGTTGTGTTCAAATGAACGGAAGTCGAAGTTGGTGGAGCCGATTGTCACAAACTCATCATCGACGATGATAAGCTTAGAGTGCAACATCCCGGCATCGTAGAAGTAAATCTTGATACCGGCCCGCAGACATTCGGCAATATAGGAAGCCGACGCGAAATTAAGCAGCGGCGAATCAGTCTTGGTGGGAATTAGAATGCGCACATCCACCTTGGCCAGAGCAGCCGAAATCAGCACTTTAAGCAGGGCATCAGTGGGCAGGAAATAAGGAGTCTGGATATAGACACGCTTGCGTGCGCTTCCGATGGCTTTATGAAACATGTGGGCTATGCTGCTCCATTGCGATGTAGGTCCCGAGGTGACAAGCTGGGCGGCAATATCGCCGGTGCGTCGGGTGGTGAAACGGTAATCCTCATCGGGCATTGGCTGATTCATAAAATGCCAATCGACGGCAAACGAATGCTGCAACGCCGCCAGTATAGGCCCCGTAACACGCACATGGGTATCTCGCCACGAGGCAAATTTCTTACCACCGGTGATATACCTATCGGCGATATTCATTCCTCCTAAGTAACCGATGCGCCCGTCGATAACGCATATTTTGCGGTGGTTGCGCCAGTTGATGCGTGTGCCGAGCTGAGGAAAGGTAACCTCGAAAAACGGATATACCTGAATCCCGGCGCGACGCATACGTTTGAAGAATTTCGATTTTACGGAGAACGAACCCACGTGGTCGTATATTACACGCACCCTCACCCCTTCAAGCGACCGACGAATCAAAATCTCGGCAATCTGCGAGCCGATGGTATCGTTTTCAAAAATGTAATATTCGAGATGTATGGAATATCGGGCATTTTCAAGGTCGCGTATCAGGCTATCGAATTTATCGCGCCCGTTGGTAAACACCTCTACGCTATTTCCGGTATAGATATGACCGCCTGTGAGGGTCTTACCAAGACGAATCAGCTGCACAGATTCAGGCTCAAGCACCTCCAGCGCGCGTTTATCTTCGCGGGGTGCAACCTCCTTGCGGCGCAGTCGCCTGCGCATACGCCGGCTCAGCTTGTGGGTATTTTTGATGCTGCGTCCGAAAAACAGATACAATATCACTCCGACCATAGGCAACAGCAACAGCACCGTGACCCAGGCAAGCGATTTCAACGGATTGCGATTCTCTGAGATCACTATCACGATAATGCTGATAATCGTGAGACCATAGAGCGTGAGAATTATCTCGCGCGCCCACGTCCAGTCGATGCTATGTGCAAATTGCTCAAACATAGTCAAAGGTACGCAAAAAAGGCATTACCTATAATCATATTAGAATTATTTAACAATTAACATCCTCCTATATATATTAATGTGTGTCTGCGCAGATTTCGGCATAGGTGGGAATATGGTTCAGAAACTGGTAACCGGTGCCGGTGAATCGGCAGCAGAAGTGCGACATTCCATTTGAAACCACCAGCCACGGTGCTCCTATCACCGAATTGTATCGCGCTATTTGATTGAACACGTCGGCTGATATAGCCACCGAGGGGCGCTTGTATTCCACAATCATCAGCGGCACAAGGTTTCGGGAAAATACCACTGTATCGCATCTGCGCGCAGTGTCGTTGAGCCGCAGCGAGTGCTCATTAGCCATCAACGCAGCCGGATAACCCAGATGCGCACACAGATAATTCACAAAAGTCTGGCGCACCTGCTCCTCGGGGGTTACTATCACCCAACGCCGTCGAAGGGGGTCGAACACCTCGGGGCGCCCATCGGTGCGCAGACGCAGGCGTGGGTCAAAGGCTGGAAGATTGAGTGGCATTGTCAAAATCTTTACGTGCGGTTAGGTCATTTGAAAAAAACTCCGTAAATTTACGCATAAATTTTCAATAAACCTACTATGGCCGCTCCCGCTATCACTTTCGACACCATCAAACGCCAGCTATCCGCCGGACAATATGCACCCGTCTACCTGCTGCACGGCTCTGAGGGATACTATATTGACGAACTGGTAAAGATGTTTGAACGCATTCTGCCTGAGGCTGATCGTGAATACGCCCTGACCAATATGTATGTGCCTCAGCTTGAGAGTCCGCGGGAGATAATCGACATCTGTCGCACGTTGCCAATGCTCACCGAACGGCAAGTGGTGATAGTGCGCGAGGCCCAGGCCGCTACAGCAGCTTTTACCGATAAAGTAGCTGCATACGCCGAATCGCCCACCCCTTCCACCATTCTGGTGATTGCCTCCCGCGGTGCTGAAATCAAAGGCACGAAGATAGTCAAAGCCGTAGGAAAAAGCGGCGTGGTATATACCACGCCCAAGATATGGCCAAGCCAGGTGCCTAAACTCGCCGATTCATATATCCGCTCCAAGGGTCTCAACCCCGGGGAAAAGGCGGCCGAGCTATTGGCCGAATTTGTAGGCACATCACTTAGCACGCTCTATAATCAGATAGACAAACTTGCCGAAATATTAGGCCGCGGTGCTGTCATAACCCCCGAAGCCATTGAGATGCACGTGGGCATAAGCAAAGATTACAATAATTACGAACTTTTGGATGCCCTGGCAGTGCGCGATGCTGCCAAGACCATGCGTATTGTGCGCAACTTTGCCGCCAACCCCAAAACACACCCTTACGTAATGACCACCTCGACGCTTTTCGGATTTTTTTCAGACCTGATGCAGGCATGGTACACGCCCGACAAGCGCGACAGCAGTTTGCAACAGGCCTTGGGCCTTAAGCCAACCAACAGCTTCGGACTAAATCTGATTAAAAACGGTATGCGATCATATAATCCGTTTCAGGTTATCGAAATTATCGATGTACTGCGCCATTACGACGCACAAAGTAAAGGCGTAGGATCGCGGCGCGACCCCTACGAGCAACTTTTCGACGTTGTGTTCCACATCCTCACCGCTCCCGGCAAGCTTCCGGTGTAAGATTCTATAAACAGACATTACCCTCCCGAAAAAATGCTTACAGATTTTAAGCATTTTTTCGGGAGGGTTGTTTTCGATAAGGTTAAAAGTATGTTATACAACATCTTTTTGCAACATAAAGCTCCTAAAACAGTCTTTCCTAACTATGTTTTATAACATATAGTTTGCAAGATGATAAAACTTAACATATTTTAATATTTATAATTTTGTTAAGCAATCACCAATAATATCCCTCACTCACGGAAATATTAACCATAATTTAGTTAAGAAAAGTATAGATTACTTTCACACACCTTACGTTTTAACGCTTACATTACATTTCATTACTGATTGTAAGATTTGCACAGACCAAAGATATGATGTAACTTTGCATCGGAAATGAAACGACAACCTATGCTTTTTCATAGAAAATACTAACACATCATAGTGGAAATAACAAGATCTGGAATAGACATATTACTCTAACATTAAGTACACAGTATGTTTATATAATAAGGACGGCTTGAGAAAGTCGTCCTTATTATTTGTAACCTATTGATTTACAACCGGCCGCGGATGCAGCCTTTTGCATCCGCGGCCGGTTGGTCGTGCGGTGAGAATGAGATCCGATAGCGCGGCTCATTCATCTACCGCTTTGGCTTTATTCATATCACGCTGTAAGCAGTACCAGTGCTATTCCCAAAATGATAAGCAGGGTATTAGACACGGCGTAGGTGATAGTGTAACCCAGGGCCGGGACAGAGCTGCCCAGGCGTTCCTGCACGGCTCCGAGTCCCGCAGTGGTTTTGCGCGCTCCGGCACAGCAACCCAATGTAATAGCCGGGTGGAATTTAAATATCTTGTGGCCGATGAGAATACCTAAGAAAAGCGGAACGATAGACACTATCAGTCCGGCTACAAAAATCTTGGGACCCACTTGCTCAAACGAACTGATAAACGACGGACCAGAGGCGATACCAATCACCGCAATGTACATATTCAGTCCCAGATTATTGAATACCCACAGCGATGCCTTAGGAATAGAGCCGAACACGGGACGTTTGGCCCTGAGCCAACCAAGAACCAGACCCGACACCAGCGCGCCACCGCTTGCTCCCAGACTCACCGATACAGCTCCAATCTTAACAGCGAGCGCACCCAAGAGTCCGCCCAAAAGCACTCCGAGCCCTATGAATACAAAGTCGGTGACCAAGGTGCGCGGGTCGGCAAAACCGATGTGCAACGCAGCTCGTTCAAGATCTTTCTTTACACCCACGAGCTCTACTATATCACCCGGATGCACCTCAGCACCTATGGGATTGATTGCTATATCATTACGCACTATACGTTTTATATCCACGCCATCCATCCACGGCTGTTCCACCAGTTGGTGAACCTTGATCGGGGCAAAGCGTTTGGCCACAGTGACATCCACATCCTCCACCGGAAAATTCAGCAACTCCACTCCGGGCACTTCGCTACCGAACCAAGCGAAATCGCCCACGATCATCTCGCGACGGGCGGCCAGCACCACCACATCCCCGGGGTTGATCATAGTATCGGGAGTTATGTCTGAAATCACACTGCCATCGGCGTGGCGTTTAATGCGCTCCACTGTAATACGTCTACCCTCGCCGCTGAATTTTGCCACGAGATCGGCAACAGTGCGGGCCTCAGTCATCCAGCTGCCCGACGCATCGTAGGCGCGGAACGCAATGGGTCGCACCGCCTGGAAACTGGCGGGATCGGAATTGGCCGTTGACGGGTTCAGGGTCTTTTCAAGTTCGCGCGTCATTGCCTTAACTTTTTCCAGCCCACCCATCATCATCGGGCCAATATAACCTAACAGCCACACTGCACATAGGGTGCCGAAAACGTAAGTCATTGCATAACAAACCGGTATGGCATTCACCATATTATCAATAACATCGGCCGCTGCGGGGAGCGAGCGCACCGTATCTTCAGCCGCACCTACCACCGGCGACGCAGTAGATGCCCCGGCCATCATACCGGCTGCCTGGCCGGGGTTGAGCCCCATCCAGAAAGAAACTGCCAAGGCCGCCCCGAATATCATCACACACATTATCACCGCAAACAGCACCTGCCGCAGACCATCGCCCTTGAGCGACTTAAAAAACTGCGGGCCCACGCTGTAACCAATACAGAACAGGAACAGCAGGAACGACACCGTTTTGAGCGGGCCGCCTACTTCTATATCCAGTTGACCTACAAGCACACCCACAATCAGCACCGAGGTAACAGTGCCCAGCGATATACCCTTGATTTTCAGTTTACCGAGCCAGAAGCCCAGACCGATCGTGAGAAACACCGCCAGCGCGGGTGTATGCCTCAATACTTCTACAAACCACATAGTATTATATAATTGAAAGATTTTGCAAATATACTACATCCCTGTAAAATGACAAACAATCATCCCGGGATATTCACTTAAGTAACTCTCAAAAATTAGTTTATATTATGTGATATATTTTAAGCCCGCGGGCAGATATATCCTTGCTTGTCTTGACGCGCCTTTTGTTCTTTTCGCTCAGTCACGTAGCTCGTAAGAGTTACTTACTAAAATTTCGCAAATACTTAAAGGCCAGAAACGACTATGCTCACAGTCCACGAATATATAAGGTAGTACAGAAATTATGAGCAACCACCCCAAAAAATAGTTAACTAAAAATTACTCCGAGGGATATATGTTACCGCCCCACCACTACCAAAGGGATAGTCAGTTACATCTGTATTAATGTATGGTGAATCCGGAACTATATCACCCTCAAACGCAAAGCGCGGCTCATTGAATACCGTACCGTCTTCTGCTACCGGGCAAAGACACTTACCCTTAACTTTAATTACAATGCGGACTATTCCTTTATAAACACCTAAAATAAAATCAATCTTTTCCGCCTTCCACGCCGCTATCTTCCAGTATTTACGAGCACTCTCGTAATCGTTGGCCCGGCGATACACCCCGGTAGCCTTTGATGAATTATAACTTTTATTCAGGCTTACTAAAAGAAGTCTATCTCCCGGAATGGGCTCAATCTTTGGACAGTCATATAGGATATTAATTTCTTCATCCGTTTTAATGCCCTCGTTCCACTGATGGTGTCCACTAACTATATTGGTAAGAATATTCTCCTTATTGAAAGCAGGATAAGTCAGTAAGTCAATTATTGAAGACTCAACAAGATAAGCTTCTTGTTCCGTCAAATTATGCCGGATGATGTAATACTTTACATCCAAGCCTAAGGCCTTGATTTCTCGTATAGTTGACAACTTTAGACTTATAGCGTCCTCAACCAAAGCGGCCTGTGCATGCTGATACACACGGTTTCCTGTACCTTTCCCCACATAAAAAATTCGATTATCGCGTGGGTCAACAAGTGCATATCCATAACATTTCAGCCCCTCAATTACGCTTTGCTTAAAAGACTTTCCCATATTTTGACTAAATTTGATTACAGAAATAACTTTGTGCAAAAATACAACATATCTGCCACAAAACAAAATAATTTTGGCATACCATCGTCACTTCCGATGGAAAAGACAAATCCCATCGTAATTTCGGTCGAAGATGCTGAAAAAAATTGATTAGAACCTTAGGCTTCCGTAAGGTTATGCATAGCTCTATTATTCCCTAAATTCAAAAAAAACGGATTTTGTTTGTCTGTATGAGGCAGATGTTGTATTTTTGCATATTATTGGGCGGTGGTGTGCCGCTTTCCTCTTTAATATGCATTGTATGAGCGATTATACTCCTATGAGTCCGGAAGCCGAGGACCGAATGATTGACGAAGCTTTTGCCGATGTGCTTAACGGCTATCTGCAATCTAATCACCGTAAGAAGGTGGAGATCATCGAACGTGCCTACCAGTTTGCCAAGGAGGCACACAAGGGTGTTCGCCGCCGTTCCGGGGAGCCGTACATCCTGCATCCTATCGCCGTGGCCAAGATTGCAAGTCGCGAGATCGGTCTTGGATCTACTTCTATTTGCGCCGCTCTGCTCCACGATGTGGTGGAGGATACCGAATACACCGTTGAGGATATAGAGCAGCATTTTGGCAAAAAGATCGCGCAACTGGTCGAGGGTCTAACCAAAATCTCAGGCGGCATTTTCGGCGACAAGGCTTCTGCCCAAGCCGAAAACTTCCGAAAGCTCCTGCTCACCATGAGCGAGGATATACGCGTGGTGCTGATCAAGATGGCCGACCGCCTGCACAATATGCGCACCCTGGGTTCTATGGCGCCTAACAAGCAGTATAAGATTGCCGGCGAGACATTATATATATATGCACCCCTGGCTCACCGCCTGGGATTATTTGAAATCAAAACCGAACTTGAGGATCTGGCTTTCAAATATGAACACCCGGCCACATACGAAGCCATTTCGAAAAAAATTGCCGAAAGCGAGGCACGCCGTACTGCCGTCTACACCGATTTCTCGCTCCCCATTAAAGAGAAACTCGACACTATGGGGCTGAAATATGAGGCAAAGGCCCGGCTAAAAAGCATTTACAGCATCTCTCGCAAAATGGAAACCAAGCACGTGCCATTTGAGGAGGTATATGACCTCTATGCAATGCGCATCGTGTTTGAATGTGACGACCCCGCCCGCGAAAAGGCTATATGCTGGAGCATTTATTCGGCTATCACTGACCTGTATCGTCTTCATCCCGAACGCACCCGCGACTGGATCTCGGTGCCCAAGGCCAACGGCTATCAGGCCCTGCACCTCACTGTCATGGGACCCGACGGCAATTGGGTCGAGGTTCAGATCCGTAGCCGGCGTATGGATGAAATTGCAGAAAAGGGCTTCGCCGCCCATTGGAAATATAAAATTGGCGAGGGCGAGGAGGAAAGCGAACTCAACGCATGGCTCCGTACCATCAAGGACATTCTGGACAATCCCGAGCCCTCGGCCATCGACTTCCTCGACACGGTGAAACTCAATCTGTTCAGTTCCGAAATCGTGGTTTTTACCCCCAAGGGCGAATTGATCACCCTGCCGGCAGGCGCCACAGTGCTTGATGTGGCTTTTCAGCTCCACTCCGAGCTGGGCACGCATTGCATCGCCGGCAAGGTAAATCATAAACTTGTGCCGCTCAGCTCGCGACTTTCGTCCGGCGACCAGGTTGAAATCCTCACTTCCCAATCGCAGACGCCACAGGCCGAATGGGCAGATTTCCTTGTCACCGCACATGCCAAAACCCGTCTGCGCGCCGCGCTGCGCAAGGAGCGCCAGCCCCTGATTGCCAAGGGGCGCGAGATGCTGCGCGAATGGCTGGCCGAACATAACATACCCGACACCAATCAGGTGATTTCCAAAATATTAGGCACCTACCACGTGGATACACGCGACGAGCTTTGCTATCAGCTTGGCAACGAGGAAATCTTGCTGGGCGACTTTCTGGTCAAAGCCCTGCGCAAATCGGCCGAATCTGATTCCAAAGGCTCGCGCTCTCTGTTCAGCAAGCTCTGGCGCATGGGTATGGGCAAAAACGACGACCAGCAGAAATCCCCCGTCAATCCCAAGGAAATATACACCCTGCACTGCGACGATGCCGGAAATGCCAACTTCATCACCTGCGACTGCTGCTCGCCCATTCCCGGCGACGACACTTTAGGTTTCATCACCGACGACGGCCGAGTGGCCATCCATAGCGTCGACTGCCAGCGCGCGCAGGTGCTCAAGGCCGGTTATGGCCCACGAATCGTGGCCACTCGTTGGGATTCCAACGGCGCGCGGTTTGAGGCCAAGGTGCACATCGAGGGCATCGACCGCCACGGCATCCTGCAGGAACTCACATCCATGATCTCAACACACCTGGGCATCGACATCCGCAAGCTCAATATCGAAGCGAGCGGCGAGGTCTTCTTTGCCGACCTCACTGTCAAGGTTGTCAGCGCCCAGGCCATCGCTGACCTCGTTGAAAAATCATTAAACATCTCAGGCGTGAAATCTGCCGCACGCGTAATCTGACCTGTATGACAATCCCCGATAATCCCATCCTCAAGCGTGTGCTCACCGCAGTGGTGGCCACAATTATTATAGTGTGGTTTTACCCCCACGCCCGCCTGCATCAATATCTATACGAACAGGGCCGCCCATGGAATTATAACCAGCTCATCGCCCCCTTCGACATACCAATACATCCGGATTCGCTCACCGTACAGGCCATTCGCGACACGCTCCAGAAAAGCTTCGTTCCTATCTACTCTGAAAGCGCTACGGTGGTGGATTCCATTGTCAACGAACTGCCCCCCGGCCCTTATCGGTCACATCTGGGCACTCTCATTCGCCATGAATATGCCAAGGGGGTGGTAGACCCCGCGGTGATGGCTGACATCCGCGACGGTAAGTTGGGAAAAATCCGGATACTGCGGCGGAACATACTGAGCGAATCGTCCACCTCGGCAATGACTTCGCCCCGCGAGGTCTATCTGGCCATCGACAAGCAGGCCACCGACCAGGCCATGCGCCAGTATATGTCCGATGCCAACCTCCAGGGACTCCTGCGCCCATCGCTCACCTATAACGAGGCCGAATGTAAACGATATTACGACAATGAATATCAAACGCTTACTGCCGACCGTGGCGTCATTATGCAGGGGCAGGCCATTATCAACAAGGGCGATATTATTTCAGCTCAGGACTATACCAACCTGCGCACCTATGAGGAAATGCTTGCCGCCCGTGCCTCGCGAAATTCCAATACCGACCTGCTCCTTTGGCTCGGGCAATTGCTCTATGTGGGCATCCTGCTGGCCGTTCTCATGGGCTATTTGGCCGTGATAGTGCCTACTATTTTCCGAAATTTCAAGGCCGTTTTGTTCATCTATTCGCTCCTTACGCTGTTCTTCCTTTTCAGCATCGGGCTTAACGCATTTGTCAACGGCGGCGTGTACATCGTGCCTCTTGTCATCGTGCCCATTCTGATCGGAGTGTTCTTCGACGGTCGCACCGCACTGTTTGCATCCACAGTACTCACCCTTCTGATTGCGCCGGCCGTATCTTTTGCCATGGAATTTATATTCCTCGAATTCATCGCTGTTGGCGTGGCCATTTATTCCCTGCGCGAACTTTCCACCCGCTCTGAATTGCTCCGCACCGCCCTGCTTGTAGCCGTTACCTACGTGATGGGCTATTTGGCCATCGAGTTGCTCATGAATGGCTCCCTGAGTGGCTTTTCATGGCGTATGGTGGCATATCTGGGCGCCAACGCCGTTATGGTGTCTATGGCATACATCCTTATGTTCGCAATGGAAAAACTTTTCGGATTCCTATCACCCGTTACTCTTGTGGAACTCTCCGACACCAACCGCCCCATCCTGCGCGAACTATCCGACAAATGCCCGGGCACATTCCAGCATTGCCTGAGTGTTAGCAACCTGGCCAGCGATGCCGCCCGCGCTATGGGTGCCAACGAACCCCTCGTGCGTGCCGGCGCCCTATATCACGACATTGGCAAGATCGACAATCCGGCATTCTTCACCGAAAATCAGCACGGCGTGAATCCCCACGACTCTCTCACCCCCGAACAAAGCGCCCGCATTGTTATCGGCCACGTGCTCGACGGCATGCGACGTGCCGACCGCGAGGGTCTCCCCCACGCCATCGTTGACTTTATTCGCGAACACCACGGAGCCGGCAAAACCAAATACTTCTACTATCAGGCGGCCAAAGCCTCGCCCGACGGCGTGTGCCACAATCCCGAAGCATTCACCTACCCCGGCCCCAACCCCCGAAGCCGCGAAACCTCGCTGCTCATGATGGCCGATGCCGTAGAAGCCGCTTCACGCTCTCTGAAAACCTACAACAAAGAATCAATCACCGACCTGGTAAATAAAATCATCGACGGCCAGATTGCCGAACACCTCCACGATAATTCCACCCTGGAATTCCGCGACATCGCCCTAATCAAACAGGCCTTCATCAAACGCCTCATGACCATTTACCACACCCGCATCTCCTACCCCGACGGCAAATAACCCCATATACATTATAAATACTCCATACAAAGCACCGGGAGCCACCCCGCTCCCCGGTGTAAGGTACGCGCGAATTGGGGTTACACCGTCCTATGGAGTGACGCCGCTCCGCGTTCTAGCGGTCGGAAGACTATGTTGGCAGTCTGAACAGTGATATTTTTGCTTAATTCTACTTGAAATTTCAAACAAAACTAACGCATTAAACCAGCACTTTATGCCCTTAATAGCGGCTTTTTCGTCTTCCGACCGCTAGAACGCTCCGCGGTGTCAGGTGCGCGCCGAAGGGGGCCGGCGTCTATAATATCACAAACTTCTGACAATCAACGATTTGTGCAATGACAACCTCCCGGTGCTTACGCCGAGGTGGTGGTGTTTACCTCACATTTTTACCACATCTTGCAATTGTGTTGTATTTTTACCATAGTAAAATTTGGTTACGTGGAAATAATGTTGTAATTTTGCAACATCAAAAAAAATAATCACAAACCTCTAAGTTCATAAAATATGGTAAACATCACCACTCAACGCAACCGCGACTTCCTGAAGGAATGCAAAAAGCGTGCCGCTATCCTGAAAATGGAAGGCCAAAATGCGACAATCGACGACATCGTTGATTTCGTTCTGCTTAATCCCGCACCCCGCTACTACGCCGATCAGTCGCGTATCTATCCCAAGGTTATAAAGGCTTTGGCCGGTATGGAACTGGACTTTAGCAACGATCAGGCCCGGGAGGGTTTCGACGATTTGATACGCGACCTCAAAGCCGCTTGTGCAGCGTATCCGTGCGACTCGGTGCGCCTTAATCTCATGCGCCTCACTGCCGGGATGTTTGGCAGTCCGAGATTCTACATTGCCCGCCAGCGTGCGATGAAACTGGCACGCTTAATCTTTGACAATTACGTTGCATAATTACAATGGTTATGAAAATATCCCACGACTCCATTTTACAGACGCTTTATGCTTCGACAGCCCTGGCCACACTGCGCCCCGACCACCGCGCCACTCTGCTTCATCCCGACCACGCTCCTGCTCTCAAGGCCCTGATTCCCGATGCTGTGGGCATTTTGGTAGCGAGATGCAATAGCTATTCCTTTTCGGTGAATTTCGCAGCCGACGATTTCGAGATCGAGTCTGTCAATCCGCCGCTCAACAGCGCATTCCGCGCAGCCGTGGTGCCGGCTATCGCTGCCATTATTATATATATCGTGCGTCTGGCGGCATGTGAAAATCCACCCTTTCCGTCGACCACTCTTGACGCTCTCAACAACTGCGCCACTCCCACCACATACCCCTCACGGCGCCTCAGACCATATAGAATTGCTTAACGCCGTAGCTTAGTACAACCAAACAAGCTACTAATAGTCAACGTATTATAGACAAAGCTTTTACGTCCTCTGCCGGAGAGGGGAGCGTGTCACCGCGCCAGGAGCCCTTAACACTACAAACTACTGATTACCAACGTTTTGTAGGGACAAAAATTTTTGCGTCCACTGCCGGATGGGGGCTGCGGGGTGGCCATCCCGTGCGAACCGACGACACCGAAGGGGACATCGCTCCACTGGACAGTTGGATCCATCCGGCGCGATGTGGCCGTCCGGACGTGGACGCAAAAATTTTTGCGTCCCTACAATTTATTGATTATCAATGAATTGCGTGGCGGTGCCATTCGGCGCGATGACGACACCGCGGAGTGGCGTCTATCCCGGTGCTTACGCCGCGCCGGAGGGAGACGCAGTGCTTACGCTGCGCCGGAACAGATTCTTAAATTTTATCATTGAGTATTTTTCCTTCCAGGAGCTTACGATGACGGTCGTAATCCTTGGAGGAAAGATAATTCTTAATGGTCTCGACGTGCTGCATTCGGTGAATATCAGACCCGAGATAGCGCACCAATCCGCGCTCAATAAGAGTCTCGGCGGCTTTTTTCTCGTTCGGTCCGTATTGCCCGGCGAGGCTGAGCAGGTTGACCTGAAACGAGAGCCCGGCCTGCACGAGATTATTTAGATAGTCGGCCCGGCCACGATAATATGAATAGCGTTCGGGATGCGCCAATATGGGGGTGTAACCCTTGACCTGAATGTCGAATACGAGCTTATCCAAGTTCCAGGGTTCCTGCATAAAGGAGTTTTCGATTAGCACGCGGTCGCCGGGGATCGACAGCAGTTTGCCCTCGGCCACGTTTTGGTAAAGTATATCGTCAATACGATTTTCAGCCCAGTGTTCGAGCTGCACCGGCGATCCCTTAGCGGTCAGGGCCTCGCGCAGCTCACGGAATGGCCCGGCAATGGTATCGGGAGTGTTTTCAAACGTGCCCTGAGTGATATGCGGCGACGCGAAAATACGGCTAAATCCGAGATCGGCCATCGCATCCACAAGCTGTAACGACTCGTCAAGATTTCGGGCACCATCGTCAATACCGGGGATAATGTGACAATGGATGTCTGTATGAAAAAATAGCGGTTGGGGCGTGGATTTACGTTTGAATATCGAGAACATACCTAACTCTGTTTAATCTTTTTTCCAATTGCAAAATTACAAAATTTGCAGCGTTTTTACAAGCCGTCAACCGCTTTTTGCGTTAGGCGGAGTATCCCAGCCGGCTGATGTCGGCAGGTTATGAAGGTGTTTTATAAAAATTAACGCTCCGGATATGCTTTATACCTAAAAAATTTGTTGTAACTTTGAAGCGTGATATTAGCTAATGATATGACAACAACAGAAAACACAGATACACAGGCCGCAGTGCCGGCCGAATTTCAAGATATAGCGCCATACGACGATGCCGTCTATCACGAGAAGATGGCATCGCTGGTGAAAGAGCCAGGTTTTGAGCACGCCATTCGGTATGTTATGCCCGGAGTGGATTACCCCAAATTTGCAGAAAACCTGCTGAAAGTGAATAATCAGCACGATTTCCAGCAAAATGTTATGGGGCCTTTTCTGGAAATGCTCGTGAAAACCACCACCGCCGGCCTGAGCTGCGATGGTCTTGAAAACGTGCATCAGGGACAGAACTACACCTTCATCACAAATCATCGCGATATTGTGCTCGATGCATCGTTCCTCAACCTCTGCTTCATTCGTCGCCAAATGCCCATCACTCAGGTGGCCATAGGAAACAATCTGCTCATTTACGACTGGATTACCGACCTCGTTAAGCTCAACCGCAGCTTTATCGTGAAGCGCGATGTGCGTATGGTGGAGGCTCTGGCCGCAGCCAAGCAGCTGTCGGCTTATATTCATTATGTGGTGAACGACCGCCACGAAAGCGTATGGATCGCTCAACGCGAAGGCCGCGCCAAGGATAGCAACGATGTGACTCAGGAAAGCCTGATTAAGATGATAGGCCTGGCTCCCGACGACGATGCCAAGCGCAATATTCTGGGCGCTCACCTGCTCCCTGTGGCTATCTCTTACGAATTCGACCCCAACGATTATCTGAAAGTGCGCGAATTTCTGCTGCGCCGCCGCGACCCCGAATTTAAGAAATCGCAACGCGACGACCTCTTCAGTATGGAGACCGGCATGCTCAGCTTCAAGGGGCGAGTGCACATCCGCATCGGTCGCTGTATCAATCCCGCTTTGGAAGCGTCAGACGCTACATCGCGCCACGAAGCAATCCGCGAAGCCTGTCGCCTGATCGACCACGAAATTCATTGTGGCTACGAACTATTCCCCTGCAATTATATAGCTTACGACCGGGTGTACGAAACCGACCGTTTCGCAAAAAATTACACTACCGAAGATGAGGCCACTTTCAGCGATTATATCAACCGCCAGCTTGACCGTGTGGACCTCCCGGACATAACCGATGAGGAACGCGAATATATGGAGCACCTTATGCTCACCATGTATGCCAATCCGGTGAAAAACCAATTTGCGGCCACCGACTGCGAACGCTCCTGATTCTCCCCTTCCCTCAACTCTCCCCTACCTTGCTGATATGAGATTACCACTGCTCCCCGTGCTATGCGTCCTGCTCGTAGGACTGCTGATCGACTGCTACATTTACCGCCGTATGCGTATGCGCGGCATTCCCCGCGGCTGGCTCATGGCATATACCATAGTGTCGGCTGTAGTGAGTCTGGGGCTTTTGGTGGTGGATGTCTGGCCCAAAAAATCGGCCGACGACAGCATGCTGCTCGTAATGATGTGGACGCTGTTTACCTATGGGTCTGTTTACATCCCCAAGATTTTATACGCCGTAATCTCGCTCATCGGTCAGGGCTTTGAAAAGCTGTTCAGGCGCAAGAGGCTGTGGGGATTTGACGTGGCCGGAGGATTTCTGGCCGTCGCGGTATTTATATTAATGTGGTGGGGCGCGCTGATCAATCGCTTCCGGATTGATGTAAACGAAGTCGAGGTGCCAATAGCCAACCTTCCCGAAGCTTTCGACGGCTACCGTATAGCCCAGATTTCAGACATTCACAGCGGCACCTACGGCTCCGACACCACTTTTTTGAGCCGACTGGTAGAGCAGGTGAACGCCCAACAGACAGATGCCATTGTGTTCACCGGCGATATCGTCAACCGTCATTCCACTGAGCTGCTGCCGTTTATGTCTGTCCTGAGCCGTATGTCTGCCCCCGACGGCGTGTTCTCAATAATGGGCAACCACGACTACGGCGACTATTACCGCTGGCCTGATGAGGCTGCTCACCTTCAGGACTCGCGCAATCTGAAACGCATGCAGGCCGCGATGGGATGGAATATGCTCAACAATGAATCCCGCACACTGCGCCGTGGCACCGATTCGCTGGTGATTGTGGGTGTGGAAAATATCGGCGATCCTCCATTCCCTATCTATGGTAGCCTTGGGCAGGCATATCCCGCTGCCGGCGACAGCGCCGTGAAGGTGCTCCTGAGCCATAATCCGGCACATTGGACCGACTCGATTTCGGGTAATCCCGACCAAAACATAGCCCTAACCCTCTCGGGCCACACCCACGCCATGCAGATGGAGCTGATGGGAAAATCGCCCGCAGCCCTGCGCTACCCCACATGGGGCGGACTGTACACCGACTCGCTCGGCCGTCACCTGTATGTGAACATCGGCACCGGCGAGGTTGGATTCCCGGCACGTATCGGCGCCACACCTGAAATCACAGTCATCACCTTACGCCGCAAATAATTGAAAATGATTCACACGGCTGTTCTGCTGCTTGGAAGCAATGTGAGGCAACGCGAGGCTATGCTTCTCCAAGCCTTGCGCGGAATTGACACCCTGGGCACACGCCGCAGTGTGAGCGACGTGTGTCTCAGCGACGATATTTCAGGCCTCGGCAGTGAGTATGCCAATATCACCGCGGTGTACACCACAGAAATGCCGCTGAACGATTTTTGCACGGCTCTGTCGGCTCTGGAGCGCGAAGCCGGCCGTACTCCTTCGAGCAAATATACCGGGGTAATGCCTCTGGATATTGATGTAGTGATGTGGGATGGCCGGCTGGTGTCGCCCGACGATTATGCGCGACCCTATTTTTGTCGTCAGCTCAGCGAATGGGAAGGCTGATGCGCTTCACTACCACCCCGAGTACAAACGAATGACTCCCCCCCCGCGAGGTATTCCCCGCGGCATGGGAATCAAAGTATTCCATCCGGTAACCTACGCGCAGGGTGGTGGCTCCGAAATGCAGATCGGCTGTGAGCATATTGTCCAGGCGGAAATAGCTCCCGGGCCAGGCGAAATGGCACAGGCCACTGTGGTTGCCAAGCCATATCTCGTAATACAATTCGTCGTAATCAGGACCGAAAAACGCCCCCACAAGCGGCAGTTCGGGAGTGTATGAAAGCGTCACCGGCAGGCGCCCTAATGTGCAATCGTAGCTCACGCGGGCTGCCGCTCCTATTGTGGCCGACACTTGTGCCTGCGCCGGATTATTGCCGTTACGTGGCAGGTATAACACCCCGGCATTTACCCCCACCGCGGGACCGGCGACAATCTGCCACCGCGGAGCCGGTTGCCACCGCCGCAGCATGCTCCACCGCGGGCGCAGATACAGCTCCTGCATACGAGCCGAGCGGGCCGGATTGAGCATATTGGAGTATCCCAGACGCGCCTGCAGTGCCATTTCCCATTTTGAGGGACTGAAGCGCATAGGCTGCCGTCGGTCATAGCCCAGCGCATAACTCGTGCCGCTGTATCCAATGGGGCTAAGATAGGTGTCTGTGCGGTGTGCTGTACCTACCTCAAGCATATATGCCGAGGTTACAGGCAGCGGCTCAGCAGCTTGTATGGCAAGCGATATGGCTGCGGCGACAGGGATGAGGCAAACGCGGCGGAACATCAATCAAAAAGGCGTTGCTGTCCGGTGATTTCGTCGCGAATTTCATCGTCGCTCACTTCGTCAATAGTTTCCTCGTCATCCGGAATCTGTGGCAGCGAGAGTTCTGCATCGGTATCATCATCTGTCTGCGGGCGCTCTTTGGGCTCAAGTTCCTCTACCTCAGCTATGGTGAATGTTGTGAGGCGTTTGCCACGCGCCTTGAACGATTTCAGCCCTATGAATTCCTCGGCATCCACAATCATGGGTTCGCGCACGGCATCGTCGCCACCGAAAGTCACCTTGAACATAGCACCCTGCGCATCGCTCAGGGCTATCAGAGTGGATTTTTCGGAATCTGTGAGGTATCGTTGCACCTTATTGGATGCCTCAAAGGTGAAACGTTTGATGTATGGATACCCCTGCTCGGCATCGTTCAGTATGGCGGTCCATTCCTTGGCCGGATCGAATTTTTCGATACGCAGGATATTGTCGTCGTAGTGATTGGTGGCCTGATACGTGGTGGTGAAGAACTCACCGTTGCGTGTTATGACAAGCACGCGGTCCTCGCCGAAAAACTCGCCCAGGTATTCGCCGCGGCCATCGAAATTCAGCCTTAACACATCGTGATCAAACCACACCTGCAAGCCGCCCAGAGTGGATGCACCCTGGCTCTTGAGGCTCATTCGCTGCACCTCATTGCGCGTTACGATATTGCCTATTGCAGAGCGACCTTTGGGGCGGATGTCGGCAAAGTCAATGTCGATCTGCAGTTTTTTCAGTCCGCGTTTGGGCTTCAGTATCACCTTTACCACCTCGGCTTCGCCGTTGGGATTGGCCGAGAACCACATTACCTTGCTTCCGGGTGGCACAGGGTCGCCGGGTATTATATTGTACACCTTATCGCGGGTGAGTCCCGTAGCGGCAAAACGTTTCATCATATACGGCCCGAGTTTTCCCTGGCGGTATATTACATTATATATAGTGCGGTTGTCGTTGCGCTTGAATACGGCAATATGCATTACATCGCCATCGATAGCCATTTTTTCCTGCACGCGGCTCACCACATAGCGGCCGTCTTTATAGAAAATTATGATGTCGTCGATATTGGAGCAGTTGCATATAAATTCGCCTGATTTCAGACCGGTGCCCACAAAGCGATCCTCGCGGTTTAGGTATAGCTTTTCTGTAGCCTCGGCCACGGTAGCTGCCTCGATAGAATCAAACCCGCGGATTACAGTGCGCCGAGGGAAGTTGTGGCCGTATTTATCCTTGAGGCGCTGGAACCATGCAATGGTATAGTCAACCAGTGTGTCCAGATTGTGCTTCACTTCTTCGATTTTTTCGCGCAGGCGCGTAATCTGACGGTCAGACTCGTCGGCGTTAAATCGCAGGATGCGTTTCATCTTGATTTCAAGCAGACGCAGGATGTCGTCATCATCTACCGGACGCACAAAATCCTTGACAAAGGGTTCCAGACGTTTATATATATGAGCTTTGGCAGCCTCCAGGTCGGGGGCTTCTTCGTATGCTTTATCTTTATATATACGGTTCTCGATGAAAATGCGTTCCAGCGAGGCAAACAGCAATTGGTTCTGCAACTCGCCCAGGTCACATTCAAGCTCGGCCCGCAGTATGTTCAGAGTACGGTCGGCCGAATGTCGCAACACATCGCTAACACCCAAAAACTCAGGCTTTTCACCCACAATCACACAGCAGTTTGGCGAAATCGACACCTCGCAATCCGTGAAGGCATACAGCGCGTCGATAGCCATATCAGAGGACGTACCCGGCTGCAGGTGCACCACGATACGGGCTGTATCCGAGGTATTTTCGTCTACCTTCCGCACCTTGATCTTGCCCTTTTCGGCTGCTTTGAGTATAGAGTCGATCACCGCGCCGGTTGTGCGGCCAAATGGTATCTCGGTGATTGCCAGAGTGCGGTTGTCCACCTTCTCGATTTTGGCACGCACTTTGAGCGCACCGCCTCGGCGGCCGTCATTATAGCGGCTCACGTCGATAAAACCGCCGGTGACGAAATCGGGCAGCAGTGTGAACTCCTCGCCACGCAGATACGCCATGCAGGCATCCAGAATCTCGTTAAAATTGTGTGGCAGAATCTTTGATGACAGCCCCACGGCGATACCCTCGGCACCCTGCGCCAGAAGCAACGGGAATTTTGAGGGGAGAGTTACCGGCTCGCGCTTGCGTCCGTCATAACTCCAGGTCCAGTCGGTCACCTTAGGATTGTAAAGCGTTTCGAGTGCGAAGGTGGATAGTCGAGCTTCAATATAACGCCCTGCCGCTGCCGACGCACCGGTGAGCACATTACCCCAGTTTCCCTGCGTGTCAATAAGCAGATCCTTTTGCCCCAGCTGCACCAGGGCATCGTTGATTGAAGCATCGCCGTGAGGGTGATACTGCATAGTATTACCCACGATGTTGGCCACCTTATTATAACGTCCATCGTCAAGCGTCTTCATTGAATGAAGGATGCGACGCTGCACCGGCTTCAGGCCATCCTCTATGCTGGGCACGGCACGTTCAAGAATCACATACGAGGCATAATCCAGAAACCACGTCTGGAACATACCGCTCAGGTGATGACGCACCACATCGGCCGGGGCGCAATAAGGCTTGGGAGCCGACGGCGCAGCCATCGGTTCAGAATCGTCGGGAATAAGGTCTTCAGGGTCGTTAAAATCTTCGCTCACGGTGCAGAATCTAAGGGGTTACAACTTGCTCAAGGCAAAGGTACAAAAAAAATCGTAAACCCCGGCAATAGAGTTCACGATTTTTTACAAACATTCGTGATGTAATGGGTATAAAAGTCCACCCGCCTCTATGGGTCGAGGCGGGTGGAACATTCATTTATATTTACTGCTTTTATCCGAGAAGCACTTCAGGGATCAATTGTTGGTGAAGATTACGATACGGTTCCAGTTGTTGGTGTCGTAGGGCTGAACTGATGAGCCGAGGGCATCGATTGACAGACGGTCGGGGTTCACGCCATATTTGTTAACCAGCATATCTTTGACGGCTTCTGCACGGCGTTTCGACAGGGTCTGGTTGTAGGTAGATGTACCGGTGTCCTTATCGGCATAACCGCTGATGGTAACGTTCTGTTCGGGATTTTCCTTCATCCACTGAGCCACGTTGTAAACGTTCACCATTTCTTCGTTAGAGATTACGGCGCTGTTGATCTTGAAGCGAACAGTGGCCATGAGGGGTGCGGGTGCTACGGCTTCCACTACGGTCTCCTTAACCTGAACTTCGGGGCAGGGGAGCTGCGCTTCTGCTGTAGCCAGAGCTACGTTGGCAGCGTTGAGGGCAGCGTGAAGGTCGTTGACCTGATTGTTCAGGTTGGCGATATAGTTGGTGTAATCGCAGGGGTTATAGGCTTTGAAACCGGCGCCGCCGATATTGAAGCTGAAACCGCCGATTACGCTGAGGTTCATATCCACGGGTGCGCCCACGGCCTCGTTATTCCAGTTGTCTCCGGCAAACTGTGCGCGACCTTCAGCAAAGAAATCGACATATTTGCACAGACGCAGGCGGAGCTGCAGACCTGCTGAGAGGGGCAGAGCCCATGAGTTGCCTTTCATTTTGCCGTTGTCGCGGGCGATTGTGCTTGCTCCATCGTTGAAGTCCCACATAAACGCGCCACCGAAGCCTACGAAAGGTACGATTGAGAATACGCGCTCAGAATTTACGCCGCCCAGAGAGTTGAACATATCCCACATGAAGTCAACGTTAGCGTTTACCCATTTTGCGGTGTTATGCTGCTGGTTGTCCCAGTGAAGCGAACCGCCCAGGAAGCTCATGCGCCATCCGATATAGGGCGAGAACCATTTACCGAAGCCCACATTATATACTGTGGTAAGGTGGTGTTTCTGAGAGCCGTCGGGCATCTGGTTTTCCATAAAGGGCGATGTCACACCTGCACCGAGCTGGATAAACCAATTGTCGCCACGGTTACTATAGTACTGTGTTTTACAGGGCTGTGCCTCTGTTGTGGTTACAGATACGATGTCTTCTGCTACTACCACTTCCTGTGCATTGGCTTTTATGCCTGCGATGCTCATGGTGCCTACTGCGGCAAGAGCCCATAACGCTTTAGTTTTCATCTTGTGAGTTGGGGTTAGATTAATACTTGAATTTGGATTAGTTGAAGCGTGTTTTGCTTTTGGCGGAGGTTTTTTAGCCGCCGTTTGTAAAGATAACAGACAGATATTTCAGATTGTTCAAAAAAAATTGTATCTTTGTGGCTGAAAAACATCTCAGGTATGCCACGCACCACACTTAAGTCACTCACAGTTAAGGCCAAAGAAAAATTGCCGCTTTCGCGCAGAAGGCAGGCTCGATGGCGTGTGGAGGTCACCGATGAGAATACACTCGGGCGCATCCTGAGTATGAAAATCGCCGGGGTATGGGTGGTGCTCGCTCCCATAATTGTTCTGGCCGCCGTAGCCTCGCTAATTGTGGTCATTCTGGCGTTTACACCGGTGGGGCGCATTCTGCCGGGCCGGCTCGCACCGCGTGAGCGCGACCTTTATGCAGATATGGCCGTAAGAGCCGATTCACTCGAGCACCTCGTAAGCATAATGGATAAATATACTGGCAATGTACGCGCCCTGCTCACCGACTCGCTCACAGCTTCAGCACCCGATTCGCTTCTTGCGCAGGGCACCGACTCGCTCGCCGGTGCTTCCGAAGCAGAGTTGCGTTTCGTGCAACAATTTGAGCAGCGCGAGCGTTTCAAGCTATCGGTATTATCGCCCCTGGCGGCCGACGGCATGATATTCCAAAGTCCGTTCTCGCCACAGCCACAGGGTACAGCCGTCAGTGCGGTGTATCGCGGCACAGTGGTGGCTGCGCAATGGATGCCGCAAGGGTGGTGGAGCGTCACCGTTCAGCATCCCAACGACTTCCTGAGCATCTACGCCCCACTCACAGATGTATATGTGACCAAGGGCGCGCGCGTGGTGGGTGGTCAGCGCATAGGCAGCGGCGAGGCTCCGGCTCTGGAGCTGTGGCATTCAGGTAGCGAACTGAATCCCGCCGAATATATTCCCGACTTAAATTAACGATAACAACAAAAACTCAACAATATGAAAAATCTCCGCAACATCTTCAAAGGTATGGCTCTGGCAGCCGTAGCTGTAATAGCCCTCTCGGCATGTGATAACAAAGCTCCCTTCCTGCGCCTTCAGGCCGCTGTAGATTCTGTGCAGGTAGAAATGGCTCAGCATCCTATGAATGGATTCAAGTCGCTCACTATCAACTATGACGAACTTACAAACACCGTTGTTTACACTTCCGAACTCCCAGTCGACCTTTCGGACGAGGCCACTCAGCAGCAGTTCAAGGCTGTAATTCCCGTGTTTGAATCGCAGCTTGTAAGCAACCTCCTCACTGCCAACGAATACAATCTCGGCAACGAAATTATCTGCGCGGAAGCTAATATCAAACTTGAATTCAAAGGCGAAAACGGCAGCAACCTTGAAACCACTGTCGAAAATTCCACCATCCTCGAAGCCTACGACCAGGTTTACGGTCAAGGTGCCGCTGCAAAACTACGCGCCTCTCAGAATGATTAAAAATCTGGCCATACTCGGGTCAACCGGATCAATCGGTACTCAGACCCTCGAAATCGTGCGCCGGCGCCCCGAGCGTTTCAGGGCAGCTGTGCTCGTAGCCGGCCGCAGGGTGGACGACCTCATCACCCAGGCTCTTGAATTTCGTCCCGACCTGGCCGTTATAGCCGACGAATCCCTATACCCTACCCTGCGCGATGCCCTGGCCCCTCATGGCATTGAAACAGCCGCAGGAGCTGCTGCAGTTGAAGCGGCCGCATCTGCCCCCGGTATAGATATGGTTGTCACGGCTACAGTGGGATATAGCGGCCTGGCACCCACATTGGCGGCCATACGAGCCGGCAAGGATATCGCTTTGGCAAATAAGGAAACACTGGTGGTGGCCGGCGAACTGGTCACACGCCTGCTGGCCACATCACCATCGCGCATCTATCCGGTAGACTCTGAGCATAGTGCTATATTCCAATGTCTGCAAGGCGAGAATCCGGAATCGGTTAAAAAGCTGATTATCACCGCTTCCGGTGGACCATTCCGAACATGGACAGCCGAGCGCATCGCCACTGCCACGGCTGCCGATGCCCTGCGCCACCCCAACTGGACTATGGGGGCAAAGATCACCATTGACTCGGCGACAATGCTAAATAAGGCGTTCGAGATCATCGAAGCCCGCTGGCTTTTCGGTATGCCGCCACATCGCATCCAGGCCATCGTGCATCCCCAGAGCATTATTCATTCTATGGTGGAATTTTACGACGGTGCGATCAAAGCACAGATGGGTGTCCCGGATATGACGCTGCCCATCGCATACGCCCTGGGCGAAAAGGAACGTATGCACAACATCAGCGACTTCTGCTCCCTGGCCGTGCATAACACCCTCACCTTTGAAAAGCCCGATAAGGAGCGGTTCCCCGGCCTGACCCTGGCTCACCAGGCTCTGGAAGCCGGAGGAAACCTCGCTTGTGTGATAAATGCTGCCAACGAAGTGGCTGTCGATGCTTTCCTACACGATCGCATCACCTTTCCACAGATTTATACCACCATCGTAGACACCTGCCAACGCGCCACTCGCATTGAAAATCCTGAGTATACCGACTACGTGGCCTCTAACGCCGAAGCCCGCGCACTCGCCCGAGAAATCGTACAATCCAATCACAAATAAATCACGATTCTTTTGACCTAAAGCTCTGACAATTATTGCTATCCCATATTTTTTTAGTAATTTTGTGCTTTAAATGACAAAGGCAGAACTTGTAGCCAGGCTACGCGACATAGAATGGGATGATTTTGAGGTTAAAACCGCGAAATCTGATTTGCCTAAGAGTGTATGGGAAACAGTAAGCGCTTTCTCAAATTGCTCGGGTGGGTGGATTGTGCTTGGTGTGAAGCAATCCGGAAAGTCATTTGAAGTTATCGGCGTAGATAATATCGAAAAAATTGAGCAAGACTTTTTCGGAACTCTACGTTCTAATAAATTCAACGTTCCGCTATTTGCAAGCCCTCGCAGGTATGTTATAGACGAGAAGAATATAATAGTGTTTTATATACCCTCGTCAGAAATAAAGCCCGTATATTTCGGAAGTCTGGAGAATACCTTTATCCGAATGGGTAGTGGCGACCAACGCGCCACACAGACGGAAATTATGTCAATGATTCGCGATCAATCCTTTGGCGTGCAATCACAAAAAACCATTTCAGGATCAAATATCGATATGCTCAATCGAGACACACTTACGGATTTCCGTAGCGAAGTGCGTCGGTGGGGTATGGTTCCACACCTTGATACTGTCGATGATGAGGAATTTTGCAAAGGTGTAGGCATTTCCGATCATCAAGGCCAGCTAACATACGGTGGCCTTATTATGCTCGGGAAAAGTCCTTATATTTTTAATTTCGTCCCGACCTTTTGTGCTGATTATGTAGAGATACCCGGTACAGGAAATGAGGCCGTGATTAATAATTACACCTACCGCATTCCCGAACAGCAAAATCTATGGGAAGCGAGTCGTGTTATTCTACGACGTCTGCGTACTCTTGTAGATTCGCCTATGGTCGGTATAAACGACCGCGGGCAATCGGTTCAAGACTTTTCCGAATATGATATACTGCGAGAAGCATTGGCAAATCAGATGGCTCATGCAGATCATTTCAGCGCCCGCCGGAGCTGTATCCACGTATTCGATGATAGAATTGAATTCCTAAATCCCGGAGGAATGCCTATGCCGATGGATGTGATGGAAAGCTCTTTTGAGTCGCAACCACGAAATCCTATAATAGCTAAATTATTCAGATTAGCTCATTTGGCTGAAAATCTTGGCTATGGCCTACGGAAGCTCAAACGATGGGAGGATGTTACCGGCTATCCTATGCAAATCCATACTACTTTAGATTCTGTAAAGGTTACCTTTACGCTCAAAACACGCCAATCAGAACGAGCAGCTATCGCCAATAATGTCGCTAAAAATGTCGCTGATAATGTCGCTAAAAATGTCGCTAAAAATTTGACTGATCGTCAGCTTCAGATCGTATCTCTTATTAAAGAAAATCCTTTGATCACACGATCTCAAATTGCCGATATAATTGGCATTTCCACTAAAACCGTTGAGCGCGAACTTGTTGATCTATCTGATTTTGTAAATTTCACAGGCTCAAAAAAAGACGGATATTGGATAGTATACGATACTGTTAACCTCCCGGCAACTGCCAACTCAACTGTCAATGAGCCAAATGCTGAATACGTCGCCAAAAATGTCGCTAAAAATGTCGCCAAAAATGTCGCTAAAAATTTGACCGACCGTCAGCAGCAGATTATTGCCATTATCATTGATAATCCGAAGGTAACCAGAGCTTATATGGCTGACAAAATTGGCGTGACAGTCAAAACTATTGAGCGCGATATCGCCGGTATGGCTAATATTGTAGGCTTTGTCGGCTCCAAGAGGAGCGGTCAATGGGTGGTAAACAATCATACTTACCCAACTAATGAGATATAATCATTATCTTAACGAAGTTAATAAATGGAAACATTTCTTATGAAAGCACTCCAGCTTGTGGTGGCCCTGGTGATTCTGGTCACCATTCACGAGTTTGGACATTATATTTTTGCTCGCATTTTCGGTATTCGCGTCAATCGCTTTTACTTGTTTTTCAATCCAGGGTTCTCTATTCTGAAATATGATCCGATGAAGGGCACGCTGCGCTTGTTCAGCCGTGATGACGACCACTCGCTGGCCACATTTCAGGTGTCGAAACCGCGACAGCCGCGCCCTGATGGAAAGCCCACATGGCGCGACACCATCTATGGCCTGGGATGGCTCCCCCTGGGTGGTTATTGCGACATTGCCGGTATGGTTGACGAAACCAAGAGCGCCAAAGACCTGGCAGCCGAACCTCAGCCTTGGGAATTTCGTACCAAGGCTGCCTGGAAGCGCCTGCTTGTAATGGTGGGTGGGGTATTGTTCAATTTCATCCTCGCCATTGCTATATATACCGGAATTGCCATTCACTGGGGCGACCGTACAGTGGCTTATCAGGATATGGCCGAGGGTATGGATTACACCGAGCCAATGCACCGCGCCGGGTTTGAGGACGGCGACGTACTGCTGCGAATCGACGGCCTGGACATTGACCCCAAATCGGGCGACACAGCATGGCGACTCATGCAGCCCGGCACTCGCGTGACTGTCCTGCGCCATCACACCGATACACTCACCCTCACGATGCCCGACGAACTTCTCAATCAGATCGTAGAAGCCAACGAGCCTTGCATGAATATGCGTCTGCCAGCCGTGGTACTCCAGACTCTGGGAGGCGAGGGCGCAGCCGAGGCGGGCCTGATGCCCGGAGACCGTATTCTGGCCGTGGATACCGACACCACACCTACGCTCACCGAGTTCCGCCCGGCTATAGCCGCTCGCACCGCGTCCACTCCAGTAATGACCATCCAGCGCGACGACACTATAATGCGCGTGCCTGTGCGCATCAATTCCGACGGACAGATAGGTATACAACTCACTCCGCCCGACGGCATCTACCCTGTGACTGAGGTGAGCTACGGCTTCTTTGAGGCCATTCCACGCGGCTGGCAAGTGGGCACAGAACGCCTTACCACCTACGTTGAATCCTGCAAGATGCTATTCACCAAGCAGGGCGCCAAGAGTGTGGGCGGCTTCGGCACTCTCGGCTCCATGTTCCCCGACCGCTGGAATTGGTATTCATTCTGGCAGATAGCCGCGTTCCTTTCTGTCATACTTGCGTTTATGAACATCATCCCCATACCGGGACTCGACGGCGGACACACCCTGTTTCTCATAGTCGAAATGATAACACGTCGCAAGCCATCGGAACGCTTTATGGAAGTGGCCAATATGATAGGCATGGGCTTCCTGCTGCTCCTGCTTGTATATGCAAATATGAACGACATTTACCGCCTGGTGCTTAAATAAGATATGAAAACACTGAAACTAAAACGCGGCAAGGAGGATTCCCTGCTACGCTTCCACCCCTGGGTGTTCTCGGGTGCACTGGTGTCCA